>NZ_QFYP01000001.1:0-165000 GCF_003254505.1 Phenylobacterium hankyongense
CGCCGATCGGCGCGTCGCGGTTCTCCACCGCCGCCAGCGCCGAGCCCTTGACGATCGGGATGTCGTCGCCCGGGAACTGGTAGGACGACAAGAGCTCGCGCACTTCCATCTCGACGAGGTCCAGCAGCTCCTCGTCGTCGACCATGTCGACCTTGTTCATGAACACCACCAGCGCCGGCACCCCGACCTGGCGCGCCAGCAGGATGTGCTCGCGGGTCTGCGGCATCGGGCCGTCGGCCGCCGACACCACCAGGATCGCGCCGTCCATCTGCGCCGCGCCGGTGATCATGTTCTTCACGTAGTCGGCGTGCCCCGGGCAGTCGACGTGCGCGTAGTGGCGGTTCTTGGTCTCGTATTCCACGTGCGCGGTGTTGATCGTGATCCCGCGCGCCTTCTCTTCCGGCGCCGCGTCGATGTCCGCATAGGCCATCGCCTTCGCACCGCCCGCCTTCGCCAGCGTCATCGTGATCGCCGCCGTCAGCGTCGTCTTGCCGTGGTCAACGTGACCAATCGTGCCGATGTTGCAGTGCGGCTTGTTGCGTTCGAACTTTTCCTTGGCCATCGGGATCCTGCGGACTTTGCTTTGAAATCGGGTTTCTAGACGGTTGGAGCGGGTAGCGGGAATCGAACCCGCATATTCAGCTTGGAAGGCTGCTGCACTACCATTGTGCTATACCCGCATAAGGCTTGCGGGGTGACCGCATATCTCCTCATCGGTCCGACGCGTGGTGGGGGAAGTAGGACTCGAACCTACGAAGGCGTACGCCAGGGGATTTACAGTCCCCCCCCTTTGCCACTCGGGACATTCCCCCGCGCGCTCGGAGCCAGTCGAGGCTCTGACAAAGGCTTCCGCCTGAAGGCGCGGGCGGTGATAAGACCGCCTCGCAAGGCCCTACAAAGCGGCAACCCCGTCTAGGGCCCCAATTTGGAGCGCGTCTTATAGTGGCCTCGTATCCCGAACGCAACGACGCCCGGAAGGGTCGAAAGCCAGGCCGCCCGGGCCACTTCCACAAGCGTCCCGAAACCGCCTCCGACGACTGGATCTGGGGCTGGCATGCGGTGGAGGCCGCACTGGGAAATCCGCGTCGCGGCGAGCCGCTGCGCCTGCTGGCGACGCCCGAGCGCGCCCGTCAGATCGAGCAGGGATTCGGTCGGCTTGCGGCGCTGGAGTCCGCCGACAACCAGCTGATCGCCCAGCAACTGCCGCAAGGCGCGGTCCACCAGGGCGTGGCCCTGCGCACCCCGCCGCTCGAATCGGCGGAGCTGGAGGACTTCGAGGCGCGGCCCGGCGCCGTCCTGCTGATTCTCGACCAGGTCACCGACCCGCAGAACGTCGGCGCCATCCTGCGCTCCGCCGCCGCCTTCGGCGCGGCCGGGGTCGTCCTGCAGGAACGGCACGCCCCGCGATTCACCGGCGCGCTGGCCAAGGCCGCCGCCGGTGGCCTGGAGCGGGTGCCGGTGGCCCGGGTGGTCAACCTCTCCCGCGCCCTCGAGCAGCTCACCGAGCTCGGCTGGCGTGCGGTCGGCCTGACCGGCGAGGCGGAGCGCGACCTGCACGCCGTGCTGGACGGCGGGCCGGTGGTCCTGGTGCTCGGCTCGGAAGGCGAAGGCCTGCGCCGGCTGGTGGCCGAGCATTGCGACGAGCTGGCGAAAATTCCCATGCCCGGCGGCTTCGAGAGCCTGAACGTCTCCGCCGCCGCCGCTGTGGCCCTCTATGAGGCCGCCCGCCCGCGCAGCTGAACCGGAGCCTTCCGCCCGCGGAGGTGTTGCTGCGTCTCCAGCCCTGTCACATGAGGTCTTGATGGCGTTTGCGATCCCCAACCTGGCCGGCGCCGGCGCCGTCGCCGCCTTTGCCCAGGTGGTGATGATCGACCTGGCCCTGGCCGGCGACAACGCCGTGGCCGTGGGTCTCGCCGCCTCCGGCCTGCCGCCGCACCAGCGCCGCCGGGCCATCGTGCTCGGCCTGGCCGGCGCGGTGGTGATGCTGATCGGCTTTGCGCTGATCACCGTCCAGCTGCTGAAGCTGATCGGCCTGCTGCTGGCCGGCGGCGTCCTGCTGCTCTGGGTCTGCTGGAAGATGTGGCGAGAGCTGCGCGAGCAGGGCCGCGAAGAGGGCGCCGAAGGCGAGGCCGCGCTGGAGGCCGCCACGGGCGTCGTCATCGGCGCGACGCCGCGCGCCGCCCCCAAGGCCAAGACGCTGCGCCAGGCGCTGCTGCAGATCCTGCTCGCCGACCTCACCATGTCGCTCGACAACGTGCTGGCGGTGGCCGGCGCGGCGCGCCAGCACCCGACGGTGCTGATCGTCGGCCTGCTGCTCTCGATCACCCTGATGGGGGTGGCCGCCAGCTGGATCGCCAAGCTGCTGCACCGCTTCCGCTGGCTGGGCTACGTGGGCCTGGCGATCGTCTTCTACGTGGCCCTGCACATGATCTGGGAAGGCGCCCGCACCGTCGCCATCGATCTGAACAGGACCGCCGGCTACAACGCCGCCATGCCGAAATCGCTCGATATCAAGCCGGGCGAGGTTGTCGAGCGCAAGGCCGGGGCCAAGCCGGCGCCTTAGGGCCAGACGCGCACGCGACGATCCTCAACCATCCGGTTGACAGTCCGATTCGCCGCCTTCATATTCAACCACATGGTTGAACTTCAAGCCGCGACAAAGCTCGACGCCGTATTCCACGCGCTGGGAGACGCCACCCGCCGCCACATGCTGCGCGACCTCGCCGGCGGCGAGCGCAGCGTCGGCGAGCTGGCCGCCCCCTTCGAGATCTCGCTGGCCGCGGCCTCGAAGCACATCAAGGCCCTGGAGCGCGCCGGCCTGGTTCGCCGCACGGTGGCCGGCCGCAAGCACCTCTGCCGCCTGGAGGCCCGCCCCCTGGAGGGCGCCCACGAGTGGCTCGGCTTCTACAAACAGTTCTGGAGCGGACGCCTCGACATCCTCGAAAGCCTCCTTCGCCAGGAGGACGCCGCTAAATCGCAAGGAGAAGACCATGACTGACACCACGACCCTCGACGCCTACGGCGTTCTGATTGAGCCCATGACGCTCCGGCTCCAGCGCATGCTGCCCGGCCCGATCGAGCGGATCTGGTCCTACCTCACCGAGAGCGAACTGCGCGGGAAGTGGCTGGCCACCGGCGAGATGGAGTTGAAGCCCGGCGGGGCCTTCGAGTTCGTCTGGCACAACGACCGGCTCACGGATCACCCGGAGGACCGGCCGGCAGGCATTGAGGCGCAGCACAGCATGCGCAGCCAGGTCGTGCAGGTCGATCCGCCGCGGCTGCTCACCATCGCCTGGGGGGAACGCGGCGACGTCACGTTCGAACTGGAGCCGCGCGGCGCCGAGGTGCTGCTGACCGTCACCCACCGCCGCCTGCCGGACCGCGACACCCTGCTGAAGGTCAGCGCCGGCTGGCACGCCCACCTCGACCTCCTGGGCGTCCGCGTCCGAGGCGGTCAGTCGACGTCCTTCTGGCGCGAATGGTCGCGGTTGCGCACGGACTACGACGCGCGCCTGCCGCATTAACGAGGAGTCATTTGGCCCGGACGCCGGCGCTTGCTTAAGTCCGGGCCATGCTCAAGCTATCTATCTGGGACAGCGGTCGGCACGACCGGCCTGCTCGGACCCGATGGCGTGGTGGAGATCCAGATGATCGCCTACGCGCCGCGGAAAGCCCGCTAGGCCAGTCAGCCTAGGCGGGCTCGACCGCCGTCTCCGCGCCGCCGAACCGCGCGACCCACTCCGCCACCTGGGCCTCCTCGACCTTGCGGAACAGCACCTCGGGCGCCTTCACCGTCCGGCCGGGCTCCAGGATGTCCAGCACGCCCTCGCCGTCCAGGCTCGGCCAACGGCCGGGGAAGCTCTCGCCCACCGCCAGTGCGATGGTCTCGGCGGCGAACGGGATGAACGGCTCGGAGACCTTGGCGAACAGCGCCACCAGGTTCAGGCCGTAGCGGACGCTGACCGCGGCGCGCTCGCGGTCGGTCTTCACCGCCGTCCAGGGCGCGGCCTCGGTGAGGTACTGGTTGCCCAGCACCCAGAGCTGGCGCAGCGCCGTCGCCGATTTGCGGAACTCGCGGTCCTCCATGTGGCCGCTGAGCTCTCGCAGCTTGGCCAGCACCTCGTCCTCGAGCTTCGCCTCCAGCGGCCCTGGCTCGCCGCCGGCGGGCACGACGCCGTCGAAGCGGTTCTCGGTGAACTTCAGGATGCGGTTGACGAAATTGCCCAGCACGTCGGCGAGGTCGGCGTTCACCTGCGCCTGGAACTGCTCCCAGGTGAAGGTCGCGTCGGAAGTCTCCGGCGTGTTGGCGGTGATCCACCAGCGCCAGTAGTCGGCCGGCAGCAGCTCCAGCGCGTGGTCCATGAACACCCCGCGCTGCTGCGAGGTGGAGAACTTGCCGCCGTAGTAGTCCAGCCAGTTGAAGCCCTTCAGCTGGTCGACCAGCTTCCAGGGCGCGTTCTCGACCGTCGCCCAGGTCCCGTCCGCCTGGAGGCGCTCGTTGATCCCGATCAGCGTGCAGGGGAAGCCGACGGTGTGGAAGGGCACGTTGTCCTTGCCCATGAACTCCACATAGGTGACGTCCGCCGCCGCCGGCTGCCGCCACCAGCGTTCCCAGTCCTCGTCCTTGGCCGGCCCCTGCTCCGCCTCGGCGGCGCGGGCGTCGGCCCATTCCCAGGTGGCGGCGATGTACTCGATGGGCGCGTCGAACCAGACGTAGAAGACCTTGCCGGCCAGCCCTTCGATATCGGGCGTCTGGCCCTGCGGGTTCGGGCCCCACTCGAAGGCGTTGACCGGCACGCCCCATTCCAGGTCGCGGGTGATGCCGCGGTCCTGCAGCCCCTCGTCCAGCCACTTCAGCGCGATGGAGGTGACCAGCAGCGGCCAGGCGTGGCGCTTGGACTCGATCCAGCTGCGCAGCTTCCCGGAGAACAGGCTCTGGCGCAGGAACAGGTGCTTGGAGCCGCGGATCTCGATGTCCGTGGAGCCGGAGATGGCCGAGCGCGGGTGCAGCAGGTCGGCGGGGTCGAGCACCCGGGTGCAGTTCTCGCACTGGTCGCCGCGGGCCGCGTCATAGCCGCAGTGCGGACAGGTGCCGATCACGTAGCGGTCCGGCAGGAAGCGCTTGTCGGCGTTGGAATAGACCTGCTGGGTGATCCGCTCCTCGATGAAGCCGGCCTCCCACAGGGTCTGGGCGAAGCGCTGCGTCAGCCGGTGGTTCTGCGGCGAGGACGAGCGGCCGAAATGGTCCCAGGACAGGCCGAACCGGCGGCCGAGGTCGTGCTGGACGGCGTGCTGCTCGGCGCAGAAGGTCGCCGGATCCTGCCCCGCCGCCGCCGCCGCCAGCTCGGTCGG
The DNA here is from genome assembly GCF_003254505.1 of Phenylobacterium hankyongense. Classification (NCBI taxonomy): domain Bacteria; kingdom Pseudomonadati; phylum Pseudomonadota; class Alphaproteobacteria; order Caulobacterales; family Caulobacteraceae; genus Phenylobacterium; species Phenylobacterium hankyongense. The sequence goes on from NZ_QFYP01000001.1 coordinate 5,353, forward strand.
GGTGCCGTGCTCGTCGGTGGCGCAGATATAGAGGGTCTCGCGGCCGCGCGAGCGCTGGAACCGGGCGTAGACATCGGCCGGCAGCATCGACCCCGCCAGCGTCCCCAGGTGCTTGATCCCGTTGATGTAGGGCAGAGCCGAGGTGATCAGGATGCGGGACATGGGCGCTTTGCAGGGGGTTCGCGGAAACCGGGGCTTATAGGCTCACCCTCCCGGTTCGCCAAAGCCGCGCACAAGAAATCCTCGCCAACCACCGTTATCGGAGTCACGGTCCCGCCAGGGCGAAGACGGCGGCCCTTGAGTCGTCAAGAGAACACGCCGTCTTATAAGGGAGAATACGCATGTTGAAGGGCGTCAATTGGATCGCCGTCATCGTTGCGGTGGTGCTGCTCGAAGGCTTGGGGATGCTCTGGTACGGGCCGTTGTTCGGCCAGGCCTGGGTCGCCGCCTTGGGACACACGCCGGATATGGCCAACCAGAACGTGATGATGGCCTTGGGCGCGGTGAATACTCTGATCGTGGTGCTGGGGCTCGCCTGGCTCCTCCGCCGGGCGGGGGCCACAAGCGTCAACGCGGCGATCATGGCCTCGCTGGCCGCCTGGTTCTTCTTCAGCTTCACGACCCAGGCGCTGGAGTACCTCTACATGGGCATGAGCCTGCCGTTCGTAGCCATCAACATGGGCTACCTGCTGGTGTCCTTCGTGGTCGCCGGCGCCACCCTGGCGCTGGTGAAGATCGGCGCGCCGGCCGGCCGCGCGGCCACAGCCTGAGCGTCTCGGAACGCCCCGCCCGGGCGGGTGGGGCGTCTCCTCAGAACGGTCCCTTGAAGACCACGAAGGCCCCGGCGGCGATCAGGCCGAAGCCGACGGCGTGGTTGACGGTCAGCCGCTCGCCCAGCCAGGTCACCGAGAAGACGGCGAACACCGCCAGGGTGATCACCTCCTGCATCGCCTTCAGCTCCGCCGGCTCATAGACCGCCCGCCCGATGCGGTTGGCCGGCACCGCCAGGCAGTATTCGAAGAAGGCGATCCCCCAGCCGATCACCACGATCAGCCACAGCGGCCGGTGCTCCACCTTCAACTGGCCGTACCAGGCGAAGGTCATGAACACGTTGGAGGCGACCAGCATCAGCACCGGCGCGATCGCCGTCCAGTTCAAGGGCATCGACGGGGGACTCCGGTTGTTCCGCGGATGGGCGTTGGCGGCGCTGTAGCTCGCGCTCGCGCGGGGAGCTAGAGCGCCGGAACGTGGTCGAACCATGGCTGCGCCTGCTCCAGTTGCGCCGCCAGCCGGAAGAGCACCCCTCCTCGCCCATCCGTCCGACGAACTGCATCCCGATCGGCAGGCCGGAGCGGCTCCGGCGGAGAACCCATCGACGCAGCCGGTTCAATTTACTCAGCAATCGCGGCCCTCTGCGGACCCGAAGCGCGACAAAAATCCGCCGGGCCCGGAATTTTCGTGGCTTTCGGAGAGGTTTCGTGACACATTCAGCCTATCGAATATCGTTCTGGTTCGGTTGCTCTCCATGCTCGTTCCTCGGATCGAGCTCCCGGGCCTGCCTCGACCCTCCTCACGAATTTGATCGTCCGCGCTGCCGGCGCCGATGAAAACTTACACTCGAAGGTGACACCTGTGGCGACCCGCGCCACGTCGGCAGGGCGTCACGCGCCAAAACCAAGGAAGGCCGCACGCTGATGACCATGCCAACCGTCGAACGCGCCTACGCCCTGGCCCGCTCCGGCCAGTTCAGCGATCTCGACCGGCTCAAGGACCGGCTGAAGGCCGACGGCTGCCGTGCCGTCGACGCGCTGCTCGCCGCCCGCTCCATCCGGGGCCATCTCGAGGCGATCTGCGCCGCCTCCTTCAAGCCGCCCGTGCATCCGGAGTGATCCGGCCGGCCAACCCGAAAGCCACATGAACGAGATCCAGAAGACCGGCTACGCCGAGCGGTTGAAGACTGCGGCGGACGCCAAGAAGGCCCTGCTCGAGAAGTTCAAGCCGAAACCCACCGTCACCGATCCGCTGTTCGCGGAACGCGCCGCGATGAAGGCCGCCGAGCTCGACCGCGTGCGCGATGAGCGCGCCGTCGCCAAGGCCGACGCCAAACAGGCTGCGGCCGACGCCGAGGAAGCCGCACGCCAGGCCGAAGCCGACGTGGCCGCCGCCGCCCTCGACGCCAAGCGGGGCGAGCGCAAGGAGCGCAAGGCCCTGACCAAGGCCGAAGCCCAGGCCAAACGCGACGCTCGTTACGCCGCCCGCAAGGCGCGCCAGTAACCGCCGTCCCCTACCGGAGATCGCCACATGGCCCGCAAGCCCAACTACCAGTTCGAACGCATGGAACGTGAGCGCATCAAGGCGAACAAGGCCGCCGAGAAGGCGCGCGCCAAGCGCGAGCAGCAGGAACACGACCGCGCCCAGTCCGATCCGGCCCAGTCCGCGGGCGAAGCCCCGGCCGCTGACGACGACAGCTGAAAGACACCCCGATGCAGACCGCGACCATCTTCAACCATGAGACCGTCGTCCTCGACGGGGAGAGCTTCGCGGACTGCGAATTCCGGTCCTGCCGGATGATCTATTCCGGCGGCGAGCTGCCCCACTTCGACAGCTGCCGCTTCGACGAGTGCGAGTGGAAGTTCGAAGAAGCCGCCATCCGCACCCTCGGCTTTCTGAAGCTGGTGTGGGGCGTCGGCGGCAAGGCCCCTGTGCAGGCCATGATCAAGGAAATCACCGGCGGCGGCCGCTAGCCCTTGCTCAGACGCCGGCCGTTGGCGCGGACCTTCCGGCGGTAGCTCGCAACCGCGCGTGACGGCGCCAGGTGGCCCTTTCCGGTCATCACGCTCGTCACCACCTGCGCCTGCGTCTCGGCTGCGGCGCGCATCTTCTCCGTGACCATCAGCTGAGCCTCGGCCGCGGCGGCGGGACCGCCGGCCGCGAGCTTCATCATCCGCAGAGTCATGACCCTCTGAGCCTCGACGCCCAGCCACAGGCTGTCGACGCCAAGCCTCAGCCAGGGATTTCCACGCGTCCTCATCCGAGCCTCCCGGTCACGCCAGCATCCTGACGCTCGGCTCGCGGTCCCATTGGCGGGTGCGCGCCGGCGGCAGGAAGGCTTCGGCGCCCGAGCCCAGGTCCACCACCCCGGCGTCGGTCTGCACGCCGGCCTTGTCGAGCAGCGGCTTCGCCTGCGCCGTGAAGCCGATCGCCTTCAGGTGCACGAAGGCGTTCGCCACGAAGTCCGTCGCGGCGCTCTCGCCCAGCAACTGGGCGCAGCCCTCGGCGGACACAACCACGGCGACCGCGTCGAAGATCACCGACGGACTGCCGGCGAGCTGGCCGTCGGCCTTCAGGACATCGCCGCCCTTCAGGGTGACCCCGCCGATCTTCGGCGCCACGACCTTCACCGTCGCCCCCTCGCCTTCGGCGGCCTTGCGAACCGCCTCGACGATGGCGCCGTCCGCGCCGTCGGTGACCAGGATGCCCACCGCCCGCCCCATCAGCGTCTGCGGATATTTGCCGACGATCCGCAGCATGGGCGAGAGCTCCATGTCCTTCGGCTCGACCGCGGGCTCGGCTCTGGCGGGCAGATCCATGTTGAGCCCCGTCGCCACCCGCTGGGCGAGGTCGCTATCGACGTTCTGCAGGTTGGCCAGGATGCGCTGGCGGACATGCTCGAAGCTGCACTTCGACAGCTCGAACACGATGGCGCTGGCCAGGTGGGCCTGCTCGATCCTGGTCTGCGAGCGGAAGAACAGGCGCGCCTGGCTGTAATGGTCGGCGAAGGTTTCGGCGCGCAGGCGCACCTTCGGCCCCTCGACCGCCATGGCGGCGGTGCGGAAGCCGCCCTTCGGATCTTCGCGCGGCCCGCCCTCCTCGCCCGCCTCGGCGAGGCTGTTGGGCTCGTAGTTGGCGCGGCCTTTCGGGATCTGCATCTGCATGTGCCCGTCCCGCTGCATGTTCTGGAAAGGGCAGCCCTTGGCCTGATTGATCGGCAGCTGGTGGAAGTTGACGCTCCCCAGCCGCGACAGCTGGGTGTCCTGGTAGGAGAACAACCGCCCCTGCAGCAGCGGGTCTTCGGAGGCGTCGATGCCCGGGGGCATATTGGTGGGCAGGAAGGCGGCCTGCTCGGTCTCGGCGAAGAAGTTGTCCGGGTTGCGGTCCAGCACCATGCGCCCGACCACCTGGATCGGGACCATCTCCTCGGGGATCAGCTTGGTGGCGTCGAGGATGTCGAACGGCAGGGCGTCGGCCTCGGCCTGGCTCACCAGCTGGACGCCGAATTCCCACTCGGGGAAATGGCCGCCGGCGATCGCCTCGTGCAGGTCGCGGCGGTGGAAGTCGGGGTCGGCGCCGGCGATCTTCAGCGCCTCGTCCCAGCAGGTCGACTGGGTCCCGAGCTTGGGCCGCCAGTGGAACTTCACGAAGGTGCCCTCCCCCTTCTCGTTCACCAGGCGGAAGGTGTTGACCCCAAAGCCCTCCATCATCCGGAACGAGCGCGGGATCGCCCGGTCGGACATCGCCCACATGACCATGTGGGTGGCTTCCGGCATCAGGCCGATGAAGTCCCAGAAGGTGTCGTGGGCGCTGGCGGCCTGCGGATAGCCGCGGTCGGACTCCATCTTCACCGCGTGGATCAGGTCCGGGAACTTGATGGCGTCCTGGATGAAGAAGACCGGGATGTTGTTGCCCACCAGGTCCCAGTTGCCCTCGCGGGTGTAGAACTTGACGGCGAAGCCGCGCACGTCGCGCGGCGTGTCGACGGAGCCGGCGCCGCCGGCCACGGTGGAGAACCGGGTGAACACCTCCGTCCGCTGGCCGACCTCGGTGAGGATGTTGGCGCGGGTGTAGGGGGCCAGCGACGTGGTCAGCTCGAAGAACCCGTGCGCCGCCGAGCCGCGGGCGTGGACGATCCGCTCGGGGATGCGCTCGTGGTCGAAGTGCTGGATCTTCTCCCGCAGGACGAAGTCCTCCAGCAGGGCCGGTCCGCGCGGGCCGGCCTTCAGCGAGTTCTGGTCGTCGCTGAGCGGCACGCCGAAATTGGTGGTGAGCCTGCCGTCCGGCTGACTGGCCGTCTGGTGCAATTCGCCGCCGGGCGCGACGATCAGTTTGGAATCCGGAGCGCTCGGCGCCCTGCCCTTGTCGTTTGGCATGTGATTGTCCCGGCTGCGTCCGCTGGCGCGAACTCATGGGCTAACGCCGGCCCGCCGGATTGGTCGCTAAGGTGACGCCTGCTCGGGCGCCGCGACCCTCGTCGCGCAAGCGTGCGCCCGCCGCCCTGCCGCGCAGGCGGTTGCCGCCGGGCGGCCGGAACGTCTAAGGAAGACCCCCGCGGGTCGGCTCAAAGGGTTGGACCGCCCGCAGGCGCTGTCCGTGGCCAGACGGGCAGCAAGAGCGCCGGATTAGCTCAGCTGGTAGAGCAGCGGTTTTGTAAACCGAAGGTCGCGGGTTCGAGTCCTGCATCCGGCACCACCTACGCGCTGGGCCCAGCGGCCCGCTCCCGCCGTCAAGCGACGGTCGCGCGGCGGAAGGCGTCGTTGGCGTGGCCCCACGAGAACGCTTTCATGAAGGCGTCCACATAGGCCGCGGCCTTGGCGCCGTAGTCCATGTGATAGGCGTGCTCGTACATGTCGAGCGCGAGCAGCGGCGCGCCATCGGCGAGCGTCATGGTGTGGTCGGCCGCCCAGGTGTTGACCAGCCGCCCGTCGCGGCGGCTGTGGGTGAGGATCACCCAGCCCGAGCCGCCGCCCAGCGCCTTGCCCATGCCCGCGAACTCGGCCCCCCAGCGGTCGTGGCTGCCGAAGTCGCGCTCGATGGCCTTGGCCAGCGCCGGGCTCGCCGCCGCCCCCGGCGCCAGGCCGGCGAAATAGGCCTCGTGCAGGATCATCGAGTTCCAGGCGATCAGCTCCTCGCGCTTCAGGCCATTGACCTCGAACACCGGCGCCGTGGCCGGATCGAGATTGCCGAACTCGCCACGGATCGCGCCCAGCCGCTTCACGGCGCCGACGTAGTTGTTGTCGTGGTGGCTGACGAGCAGCTTCTCCGACAGACCCGGCACGGCCTTCGGGTCGAACGGCAGCGGCTGCGGCTGCGGCGCGAAGGCCGATGCGGCTGGGCCGGCGGCCGGCTGGGCGGCGGCCGAAGATGCGGCGGCCGCGGCGCCGGCAAGCGCCAGGCCGCCCAGAAGCAGGCGGCGATCGACGGTGGGTTCAGTCATGGAAGTCTCCGGTCAGTGGGTGGCGGGGAAGAGGAAGGTCACGCGTCGGCCGCTCGCCGGTTGCGCCTTTCGACCAAGCGCTGGCGCAGGGTCTCGGCGAGCGCGGCAGGCGCTTCGTCGGGGATCGGGAAGACCGAGCTCGCATTGATCTCGCAGAGCACATAGCTGTCCTCGCCCTCCGGCGTTCTTGGACCGAGCAGGAAGTCGGCGTCCCAGATCACCGGCAGCGCCGCCGGATCGATGTCGAGCCGTCGCGCCATGGCCGGCGTCCAGTCCTGGTCCATCAGGCCCCGCAAGCGCTGGAACCGCACATCGTCGGGCCCCGAATAGAGTCGCGGGCTCGCCGGCCCGGCCTCCGGCGGCGCGAGCGCCCGGACAAGCTGGCGCCCAAACCCGACCACTTGGCCGCCGGACATGTAGCAGCGGACCATGCCGTCCAGATGACGCAGCTGGAACGGCTGGTCGATCAGCCGCCCGCCCTCGGCGAAGTAGTCACGGCAGAGAGACATGAATGCCGCGAGCGACGTCACCTCCGGCTCGGCCGCGCGCCGCGCCTCCTGCACGCGCACGGTTTCCGCGCCGGCCGCCTCCACCTTCCAGACGCCGATGCCGCCATTGCCGCGGTTCTGCTTGAGCACGCGGGGGCCGGCTGCGACCCGGGCCGGGAACTGGGCCTCGAACGCCGCCGCCGTCTCGTACAGATGCGTGTCGGTTCCCCAGTCCAGCTCGCGGGTCCGGTAGAGGACCTCCTTGACGCCCATCTTCCCGATCACGTCGGGGTGGGCGCTGACGAGGATGCCTGCAGAGGCCAGGTGGCGGAGCAGGCGGTCGAGCGCCGTACGGCGCAGGCCGCCGGCGATCGGGTCCGCCCAGACCAGGACGGCGTCCATCGGCAGCAGTTGGTCGCGCACCTGATCCATCAACTCGTCGGAATAGACGGCGGGTTCGGCGGCGATGCCCTGGCCTTTCAGCGCCGCGAACACGGCCGCCAGACGGCTGGTCTCCGGCCGCGCCTCGGCCCGCGCCTGGGCGTCGCCGCGCCAGAGGATGGCCACTTTGAAGCGGTGTCGGTCCGGTTCAACCATGCGCGCTCCCGCCGGCCGCAGGGCCGGGTTGCAGGAGCGGGTCTTGGACGGCGAACCGTCTGGCCGGGCGCCCGCATCGGCCCGGAAGAGGCCAGACTAGCCCGATGGCCAGCCGGTTCAAGTCCCTCGCGGCGCGGCGCCCGGTCCCGCTGGCCGGGCTCCCCTCCTGGCCATTCCGCCTGCGACCCTTGCGGCGCGCGTCGCGCAGCGGATATGGATGAAGCCCCAAGCGGATGGATGTCTTGCCAACAGTCACCATCGACGACGTTGCGGAACTGGCGGGCGTGTCGATCAAGACCGTCTCGCGCGTGCTCAACCAGGAGCCGCACGTGCGTGAGGCGACGCGTGAGCGGGTGCTGAAGGCGGCGAAGGAGCTGGACTACACCCCCAACGTGTCGGCCCGCGCGCTGGCGGGCGCGCGCTCCTACCTGATCGGCCTCTACTACGACAATCCGAGCCCGGGCTACGTCGGCCAGGTCGAGCAAGGCGCGATGGCCGCCTGCCGTCCGGCGGGCTACCACCTCATCGTCGAACAGGTCCAGGAGGCCGGGGCGACGCTGCGGGAACGGATCGCCGCCTTCCACGCGCGCGTCCGTCCCGAAGGGGTGCTGCTGACGCCGCCGCTCTGCGACCTGCCCGAGGTGCTCGAAGCACTGGACGCCGCCAAGGCCAACTACGTCCGCATCGCGCCGTCGCGCGATCTCGAGCGCAGCCCCTACGTCTACATCGACGACCGCAAGGCCGCCGAGGAGATGACGCACTACCTGCAGGGGCTGGGTCACCGCGACATCGCCTTCATCCAGGGCCCGCCGGACCACTTCGCGGCGGCCCGCCGCTGCGAGGGGTTTCTGGACGCGATGGCGAGCGCGGGCCTGGCGGTGCGTCCCGAGTGGGTTCAACCCGGCGAGTTCTCATTCCGGTCCGGCTCGGAAGCCGGGGAGCGGCTGCTGTCGTCGCCTGACCGGCCCACGGCCATCTTCGCCGGCAACGACGACATGGCGCTCGGGGTCATGGCGGTGGCCAACCGGCTGCAGATCGAGATACCGAGCGGTCTGTCGGTCGTCGGTTTCGACGACTCGCCCAGCGCCCAGGTGGTCTGGCCCCAACTCACCACCGTTCGCCAGCCGACCGCCGAAATGGCCGCCGTCGCCGCGGAGATGCTGATCGGCCGCCGCGCCGCCGCCCGTGGGCCGCGGGGCCGCCTGCTCGCCTTCACCCTGGTCCCGCGTCAGTCCTCGGGGCCACCTCCGGGCGCGGCTTAGCCGGCGGTACAGCGCAGTTGTGAACGCGGTTCTCCCAACCTATCCTCCATTCGGGGGTGGGCCGGTCCCATCGAGCATTTGCCGCTGACAGCGCTGTCGGCCGGCCTTCGAGTGGGAGAACACGCCAGTGACCATTCCGGGGGGATCCACCAGCGTACTCAGCGACCGCCGCGGCGCATGGGCCTTCTGGATCGGCTGCGCGGCGGTGACCGCCGGCGTGCTGGCGCATCTGCCGATGGTCTGGATGGCGCGCGACATGGGCTTCCAGCTGGCCGGCATGCCGATGGATCCGGCCATGATCGGCGGCATGGGCCTGATCGTCGTCGGCGTCGCGGTCGCCGGGTTCGGACTGCTGCCGCGGCGCAACCTCCAGGCCGAAGCCCAGGCCGCCCGCGTGCACGTCTCGGCCGCCGAGGACGCGCCGCTGACCGCGGCCCACTGGCGGCTGATGGCCCTGCTCGTCATCGCCCTGGTCATCGACGTGATGAAGCCCGCCAGCCTGGGGTTCGTGGTGCCCGGGATGATCCGCGAATACGGGGTCCCGAAGTCCACCGTCGCCCTGCTGCCGTTCGCCGCCCTGGCCGGCACGGTCGCCGGCTCGATCGTCTGGGGGCTTTTGGCCGACATCTTCGGGCGGCGGGCGTCGATCCTGCTGTCGGCGGTGATGTTCGTCGGCACCTCGATCTGCGGCGCCATGCCGAGCCTGTGGTGGAACATCGCCATGTGCTTCCTGATGGGCGCCGCCGCCGGCGGAATGCTGCCGGTGGCCTACGCCCTGCTGGCCGAGAGCATGCCGTCGCGGCACCGCGGCTGGAGCATGGTGCTGATCGGCGGCCTCGGCGCGGTCGGCGGCTATCTGGCGGCCAGCGGCCTCTCCGCGGCGCTGCAGCCCGCCTTCGGCTGGCGGGTGATGTGGTTCCTGGGGCTGCCCACGGGGCTGATCCTGATCCTGCTCAACGGCGCGATTCCGGAGTCGGCCCGGTTCCTCCTCAGCGTCGGCCGCGTCGAGGAGGCCCACGCCGTGTTGCGCCGGTTCGGCGCACGCATCATCGCGGGACCCGACGACGGCGCCGCCGACGCCGAAGCCGGGCTTGCCCACGGCCCGGTCGCGACACCGCCGCTGGCGCGAAACCACCTCAGCAAGACCCTGTCGCTGTCGATCGTCGCCCTGACCTGGGGACTGGTGAACTTCGGCCTGCTGCTGTGGTTGCCCGCCGACCTCACCGCCAAGGGCTACTCGATGGAAGCCCTGAGCCGCCTCCTGGCCCTCTCCGCCCTGATCGCCGCCCCCACGGTCTTCCTGAGCGCCTTCCTCTACAGCCGCTGGAGCACCAAGTGGTCGCTGGTGCTGATGATTGGGATCATGGCCCTGGGCCTGGCCCTGGTGCTGCACATCGAGACGACGTCCGGCCCGAGCCTCAGCCCGATCCTGCCGATGGCGCTGTTGATCGTCGGCTCCAACGGCGTGCTGGCCATCCTGCTGCCCTATGCGGCGGAGAGCTATCCCCTGCGCGTGCGCGGCCGCGGCGCCGGGTGGGTGGCGGCCTGCTCAAAGTTCGGCGGCCTGCTCGCCCAGCTCCTGGCGATCCTGGCCGCGGCCCCGGCGGTGGGGCCGGCCGCGGGCCTGATCATGATCCCGACCCTGCTGGCCATGGTCCTGATCGCCTGGTTCGGGGCGGAGACCCGCGGGCGCGACCTGCGCGACCTGGAGGCGGACCCCTCGCCGCTCCTGGCAACCGCCCGCAGCGGCGGCTAGGCGCGGAGCGCGGCTTGGCGGGGTTCTGGAAATCGATCCTGCTGGCGGCGATCCTTGAGACCGCCGCGTGGGCGAGCTTTGCGGCTGAGCCGTCGCCGACGCCGGCCACCGTGGCCGCCCTGCCGCCGCAGGCGACCCTGGGCCGTGGCGCGCGGGCGCCCTTCGTCGAGTACGAAGCGGAAAACGGCCTGACCAACGGCAAGATCATCGGCCCGGACCGCACGTTCACGAGCCTGGCCGCCGAAGCGTCGGGACGGCGCGCCGTTCGCCTGGAGGGCGTCGGCGGCTACGTCGAGTTCATCCTGGATCGGCCGGCCGACGCGGTCAGCCTGCGCTACGCCCTCCCGGACGCAGCCGATGGCCGCGGCCTCGACGGTCAGATCGCCATCTACGCCGACGGGGTGCGGCTGGGCGCGCTGGCTCTGACCTCTCGCTATGGCTGGTTCTATGGCCGCTATCCGTTCACCAACCAGCCGGGCGACGGGCGGCCGCATCACTTCTACGACGAGAGCCGGCTTCGCCTCCCAGCCGTCCTGCCGGCGGGAACGCGGGTGCGGTTCGTCGTCGAAAAGCCGGATGCGGCGGCCTGGCGGGTTCTCGACCTCGCCGACTTCGAACGGGTCGGGCCACCGGCGCGCCGGCCGCCGAACGCCATCTCGATCCTGGGATTCGGGGCCGACCCCTCCGGCGCCAGGGACTCCCTGGCGCCCATCACCGCCGCCATCGCCGCCGGCCGGCGATCGGGGCGACCGGTCTGGATCGACCCGGGCGTCTATCGGGTGGACGGCCACCTCGTGGCGGACCGGGTCACCCTGGCCGGAGCGGGGCCGTGGTATTCGGTGCTCACGGGCCGCGGCGTGGGCGTCTATGGCCGCGCGGCGCCCCACGGCAGCCGGGATGTCGTTCTGCGTGACTTCGCGATCATCGGCGAGGTCGAGGAGCGGGTCGACAAGGCCAGGCTGGCCGGCGTCGGCGGGGCGATGAGCCGCTCGGCGATCTCCAACCTCTGGATTCAGCACACCAAGGGCGGCCTCTGGTTCGACGGCCCGATGTCGGCGATCCGCGTGCGCGGCCTGCGCATCCTCGACCAGACCGCCGACGGCCTCAACTTCCACCGCGACGTCGCCGATGCGGTGGTGGAGGACACGTTCGTGCGCAACGCCGGGGACGACGGCCTCGCCTCCTGGTCACAGGGCAAGGGCAACCGCCGCATCACCTTCCGCCGCAACACGGTCATCGCGCCCGTGCTCGCCAACGGCATCGCGGCGTACGGCGGCCGCGACATCACCATCGAAGGCAACCTGGTCGCCGACACCGTCACCGAGGGCGGCGGCCTGCACCTGGGCAGCCGCTTCGAGGCCACGCCGTTCGGAGGCCAGATCCGCCTCACCGGCAACACCACGGTTCGAGCCGGCGTGCTGGACCCGAACTGGCGGACCGGCGTCGGGGCGCTGTGGCTCTACGCCCTGGACGGGCCGATCGACGGGGCGCGGATCCGGGTGGAGGACACCGACCTCGTCGACAGCTCCTACGAGGCCATCCAGTTCACCGGCAAGCCGATACGCGGCGTCAGCTTCAGCCGCATCACCATCGACGGGGCTGGAACCTATGCCGTCCAGCTGCAGTCGAGCGGCGCGGCCACATTCGATCGGGTCAAGTCCCGCGGCCTGGGGATCGGCGGCGTCCACGACTGCGGCTCGGGGTTCGAGGTGGTCCGCGCAGCGGGGAACGATGGCTGGGAGACGACCCTGTGCCCCGCGGCTGGGGTTCAGGGCGCCGCCCGCAGGTAGGCCGCCATCAGCTGCTGCTTCAAGGCGCGGCGGAACGCCGGGCTCATGGGCCCCAGCGCGCCTTGCAGGTCGGCCGGGATGTGCGCCCTCGCCTCGCGGGTCGCGCCAAAGACGTGCGTGTCGAACATCGCCTTCCAGTAGGCCCGCTCGCCGGGCGGCAGGTCCCGCAGCGCCAGCAGCGCCGTCTGGAAGCAGTCGCTGGCCCGCTCCAGGCCCTCCCCCGCCTCGCCCCACCAGTAGTTGACCATGGCGTTGTAGGGATCGAGCGAGGTGACGTGGTGCCACCAGTATCGGGGCATGAACAGCGCGTCGCCCGGCTCCAGAAAGGCGACCTGGGCCGCGGCGATCGCCTCGCGGTATTTCGGAAAGCGCGCCAGGTCGGGGGCCTCGGGGTCGACCAGCGACAAGGGCGGCGGGGTCTCCAGCGGCCCGACGTAGAGGTTCGCCACCTGCTCCGGCGGGAACAGCAGGAACCTCCGGCGGCCGGCGATCACGCAGGCCAGGTTGTGGTCCGGGTCGTGGTGCGTCTGGGTCCGGATCGGGCCGCCCAGCCACAGCCGCGGCATGACCTCGGGCGGCAGCAGGGCGAGCGGGTTCTGGCGCACGAAGTCCGCCAGGTGGCTGGCCAGCGGCAGCATCTGGATCGCCACGTAGGGCGCGCCCTCACGGCCTGTCAGGGCGCCGATGCGATCGAGGGTCTCGGTGATCCCGCACTGACGCTTGGAGAAGCTGAACTCGGACATGTCGGGGCCATAGCCGAACCGGCCACGGGTGCTCGGCGGCGCCTCCATGACCGGCGCCAGGGCGCCGCGGTCCATCGCCTTCAGGTAGCCGTTTAGCGCCTCCGGCGAGCGGCGTCCGGCCGCCAGCGCCGGCCAGTCCTCGAACACGCCCCTGAGGATGAGCGGCCGACCCGCGCGCACCATCTCCTCGAACCCCTCCCTCGAGGGCGGCGGGGCTACCGGCGTGCGCGGCAACCGATCGAGGTCGCCGGCCGCCTCGGGCGCAACAGCCTTATCCATGGGGCCTAGCTGCCGCTCGCGATCTCGGGGACCTTTTCCCGCCGACAGAGCCGGTCGAGATATTGCTGGTGGGACGGCTGCTTCAGGACCTGCTCCTTGATGAAGCCCAGGATGCGCCGGAACTCGCGCTTGACCTCTTCCGGCGAGGTCTGGTCGATGATCGGGATGTGGCTGCCGGGCATCAGCCCCTGGCCGACAAACAGCGCCCGCCAGCTGTCGATCAGGAAGGTCTCGTCCTCCAGCAGCGTCGCCTCTCCCCGGGCGGCGAAGGTCTCGATCTTGTGGGTGAGTTCCGGCGAGGCCGGCGCGCGGCGCGCGGCGCTCCAGAATTCGGAGTCTCCGTAACGGTTGAGAACGTAGAAGGCGGACTGGAAATCGCGGATCCGCTCGAACGCCGATTGGGTGATGCGATTGTATTCCTGGCGCTCCACGGCGAACGCCCCGCCCAGCGGAAAGAGCTCGAGGAGATGCACCAGGCCGAGTTGCACCGCGTGAAGCTCCACCGCATGTGTCGCGTCGAAGAGGCAGGCCGCCTCGCCGAGCGCGACGCAGTTGCGGGCCCAGGCGACGAGCCGGCGGCCGGGATCGGCCCGGCGCACTACGGCGTCGTCCAGGTCGAGTTGCGCGACCTTCGCCGCGCCCACCAGCGCGGCCCCGTCATCGCAGTAGGCGCTGGAATAGGCCTGCACGATGTGGGTCGCCGCCTGGGTCGGGAACAGGCCCACCCAGCCGGCCTCCCAGGCGCGCAGTTCCGCGTAGACCGGCGCGGCGGCGTAGGGCGCGGCGCGCGCCACCAGCGTGCGGTCGGCGACAAAATGGCTGCGCCAGTCCTCCCGCCCGACGCCGAGAACGCCAGCGATCAGGCAGCCTTCGGCGCCCGAAGCGTCGAGGAAGAACTGCCCCTCGACGCGCCGGCCCCCGGCCAAATCGAGCGCCAGGATGTCGCCGCTGTCCGGATCGAGCACCGCGTGAGCCGCGTCCGTCTGAAGGGCGGTCACACCGTGTCGGACGGCGAGCGTCTTCAGCACGCTGGCGTAGGCCAAGGCCGGCAGATGGTAGCCGTAGTCCGTCCGACCGAACCGCTCGGTGGTCTCGTCCGGCAGCAGCATTCGGCCCTGCTTGGCGGCGGCCGCGGTGAGGGAGAAGTCCTCCAGCGCCACCGACAGGCCCAGGCTGCGGGCCTTGAGCCAGTAGGCGAAGAAGTCCTTGTGATCGATCGCCGCGCCATAGGAGCCGTAGGCGTGGAAGAAGCTCGGGCCGGCGCCGCCGGAGGACTGGAAGTTCTGCCCGAGGCTGAAGCTGCCGCCCGCCAGCCGAAGCAGTTGCGCCTCGTCCAGCTGGAGCAGGTTATGGAAGGCTTCGAGCGCCGGCAGGCTGGCGTAGACGTCGGCCGGGCAAAGGCGGCTGGGCAGCTCGACAGCGGTGACCCGCACGCCGGGCCGTAGCGCGGCCTGGATCACGCTGGCCGCAAGCCACAAGGCCGCATCCCGCCCGACGACGACGACCTCGGTCAGCGGCGCGCTCATCGGACAGTCGCCAGGGGCTGCGGGCCGGCGCCGGCGCCGGCGGGGTCGCAGTAGTTCGCAATGAAGTCGGAGTGGGAGGACATCGCCGCGACGTTGGCGTCGATCCGCGTCTTCAGCCGCGCCAGGTGCGCCTCGGCGTCGGCGAGGCTGAGCCCCTCGGCCAGCCGGTCGTAGCCTCGCGGGACCACGCCCTGCCCCATCAGGACCGAGAGCCAGCTGTCGCGGGCGAACAGCCCGTACTTGTAGTCCGGCGTCCAGGCGCGCGCCTCGAACAGGCTCATCTTCTGCACGAGGCTGTCCGGGATCGGCATGGTGCGCACGTAGTCCCACAGCGCTTCGCCGCGCCGCGCATTGGCGCGGTAGTGGAGGATCAGGAAGTCGCGCACCCGGTCGTACTGGATCGCGAACAGCCGGTTGAATTCATTGGCCAGCCTGGGGTCCATCCGCGCGCCCTCGCCCGGCTTCGGCATGAGGTTCGCAAGGTCGGTCACCGCGCCCTGGATCAGGAAGATGCTGGTGGACTCCAGAGGCTCCAGGAAGCCGCTGGCGAGCCCGACGGCGACGCAGTTGCCGCTCCAGGCCAGTTCGCGGCGGCCCGGGCTGAACCGCAACAGCTTGGGCTCCGCCAGGGCCGGCCCGTCCAGCGCCCGCAGCAGCACCTCGCGCGCCCTCCCCTCGTCGGTGAACCGGCTGGAGAAGACATAGCCGTTGCCGGTGCGGTGCTGCAGCGGGATGCGCCACGTCCAGCCGGCTTCCTGCGCCGTGGACCGCGTGTAGGGCGTGAAGTCGGCCGTCCGCTCGCAGGGCACGGCCAGCGCCCGGTCGCAGGGCAACCACGGGGTCCAGTCCTGCCAGCCCACCTTCAGGGCGTCGCCGATCAGCAGGGCGCGGAAGCCGCTGCAATCGATGAACAGGTCGCCCTCGACGCGGGCGCCGCTCTTGAGCGTCACTGCCTCGATCAGGCCGGACTCGCCGCCGCAGGCGACCTCGACCACCTGGCCCTCGATCCGCTGTACGCCACGCGCGGTCGCCCAGCGGCGCAGGAAGCTCGCATAGAGGCTGGCGTCGAAGTGATAGGCGTAGGCGTAGGTCGAGCGGATCGACTTGGAGTCCTCGCTGGGAAATTCGAAGGCTCCGGCCCGGCAGGCGGCCACGGCGTAGGAATAGGCCTCCAGCGGCGCGACCGGGACGCCGGCGGCGCGCGCCCTCAGCCAGTGATGCTGGAAATGCACCCCGCCCCATGGCTCGCCGAAGGTCCCGAACGGGTGGACGTAGCTGTCGCCCGGCGCGCCCCAGCCGCGGAACTCGATGCCGAGCTTGAAGGTGCCCTTGGTCTCGCTCAGGAACTCGGCTTCCCGGATGCCGAGCATGTCGTTGAAGATCTTGATGTGCGGCAGCGTGGCTTCGCCGACGCCGACCGCGCCGATCTCGTCGGACTCGATCAGGGTCAGCGAATAGGCCGAGGGGTCGAGCAGCCGCGACAGGCCGGATGCGCACATCCACCCCGCCGTACCGCCGCCCACGATGACGACCCTGAGCGCCGCGCTATCCGCTGGGTTGCGTTCCATGGTCATGCAAGCTGCGCCTTGGACGGCGTTGCCGCAACAACGCCGTCCAACTGCGCCCTAGTACTTGAAGCGGACGCCGAACTGGATCCGCCGATCGCTGCGGATCCACGAGGAGTCGATCTTCACCGCCTTGGCCCCCGGCGTCGCGGCGGAGTCGCCGAACACCTGCTGCTGGAAGACCGTGGTCGTATTCAGCAGGTTGGAGCCTTCGAGCGACAGCTCGATTCTCGGACCCAGCTGGTAGCGGATCGAGCCGTCGAGGAAACCGGCGCCCTTCTGCCACATCGGCAGACCGATGCAGCAGTCGAGGTTGTTGGTCAGGAAGTCGGAGCGCCAGTTGTAGGCCAGCCGCATGGCGAGCGGGCCTTTCTCGTAAAGCCCGACCACGTTGAAGGCGTCGTCGGAGATGCCCGCCAGCCGGTGGGAGTCGATGACCGCGCCGTTGACCTGCAGGCCACCGCCGAAGCCGACCGTACCCCCGGCCGCATAGCCCGGCTCGGTGGCCAGGTTGGAGTTGTTGATCCCGTGCTGGATCGTGTGGGTGTAGTTGGCCTGCATCCCCAGGCCGCTCCACACGCCCGGCAGGAAGTCGAAGAAGGTCTGGAAGGCGACCTCGAGGCCCTCGAGGCTGCCGCCGCCGTTCTCGTTGCGCGGACCCCGGATCGTGACGTTCTGAGTCACGCCATTGTTGGTGAACGAGCGCTGGAACTCGCCGTAGGCGATGCTGCCGTTCAGCTTCTTGTAGAACAGCGCGATGGTGAAGGAGCTGCTTCTGTTGAAGTAGTTCTCATACGAAATGTCGAACTGATCTGCCGTGATCGGGTGCAGGGCGCCGTAACCGGAGTCCGCATTGAAGATGAAGTTGTACCCCGTCACGTTGGCCGCGACGTGCGCCGCAGTCGGCGAGTTGTAGACCACGTACGCCGAGTTCGGCCCTACATCGATCACCGGCTTCTGGATGTTGGCGAAGTTCCGCAACAGGCCGAAGTCCGGACGCGCCAGGGCGCGCGACGCCGCGAAGCGCAGGAACTGGCGGTCGGTCAGGCCGAACCGCACGTTGAAGCTCGGCAGCCAGTCGTCATGGGACCCGCCGAATGAGTTCAGCGACGAGCCGCCGTTGCTGAAGGCCAGCAGGGCCGGGGTCGCATAACACGCCGGGTTGACGACGACGTTGCTGGGCAGGGGCGTGCCACAAGGTATGGCGGTGAGCTGCCGGTACCAATCGGCCGTCGGGTAGGCGACGCCGCCGGAGCTGGTCAGTTCGCTGCGGACGAAGCGCACGCCGACGTTGCCCTGGACGGTGACGCCGTTGAAGATCGTCACGTCGTCGCCGCCGAAGCGCAGCATGGCGTAGGCCGCCTTGGTCTTCTCCTCCACATCCAGGATCTCGGGAGGGACGAAGCAGCCGTCGGTGTTGGCGGCGCGGTCGCAGAGCGGCGTCCAGCCCAGCGGCGAGTTGGTGGTGGCCTGGCTCAACGCCTTGATCAGGCCCGCCCGGTCCGCCAGCGTCTGCTGGCTCAGGAACACCATCCCCGGGTTGGGGAAGACGTCTCCGTTGTAGAACGAGCCCAGGCCCGACGACGCCCAGATCCCGGCGCCGTAGCCTTGGAAGTTCCCGGCGTGGCCGCAGGCCGCCGGATAGGCGGCCGGCGTCGTGTTGTCGATGTTGAAGCCCGGGCCGTTGCAGTTCCAGGGCGCAGACACAGGCGACCAGTTGTAGGTCGAGTAGTGGACCTGCTGGCTACGATCGGCGTAGCGCACGCCGACCTTCAAGGAGTTCAGCCAGCCGCCCTGCTGGAAGCTGTATTCGGCGTCGGCGCGCAGGGCCAGTTCATCGGCCTTGTTGCTCTCGTAGTGATCCTGAATGTACGGGATGTAGTAGTTGTGCGGGTTGGTCAGCCCGCCCGCCGCGTAGTTGATGTTGGAGCCCGGCAGCAGGGTGATCTGCGGCGTCCCGTCCCCGTTGACGCTGTACTGGGCGTTGGCCATGGTCGTTGCAGCGACCAGGATGTCATAGTTGTCGGTCGTGGCCTTGATGTACTGCGCGTCGAAGCTGGCGCGCAGGTTTTCGGTGACCTTCCACTTCAGGTTCGCGGAGAGGTCCTGGGTGCCCTCGGAGTGGTTGAAGTTGCGGGCTTCGTCGTTGACGTAGATCCCTTGACGCTGCGTCGTGCAGCTCGATCCCGGCCCGCAGTAGTTGACGAACGGCAGGCCCGGCACGGCCGAGCCGCGGTTGATGTTGTCCTGCGTGCTGCCGCCCCAATCCCCCGTGGACTGCGTGAGCACCCCGGAGACCAGCATGCCGTCGGCGCCGAAGACCAGGCCCGGCGTGCCCGGCGCGGGACCGATGCCAGCGGTGGTCAGCGGGTTGTAGGCTGGCGAGCCGAACGTGCCGAACAGGCTGACGTTGGCGCTCTTCTCCAGCCAGGCGTTGCGGTAGTAGGAGTCGTTGTACTGGGTGGTGAACTCCAGGGTCCCGGGGTTGTTCTCCCACTGGAACGCCAACGACGTCCCGTGCCGCTTGCGGTCGTAGTTCACCTGCGAAAAGTTCACCTGGCCCGGCATGTACTGCCAGGTGGAGCCGCCGTAGGGCGAGGCCGTACAACCCACCGCCCCGTTGGTGATGATCGGCTTGCCGGTGGCGTCCTGGTATCCGGCCGAGCAGAAGGTGCCGATCCGCTGCATGACCACGCCTTCGGTGCGGGTCAGGATGTGTGAATCCGCATAGTTGGCGAGCACCCCGATCCGGCCGAGCTCGGTGTCCCAGGTCTTGGCGATGATCCCGGAGTACTCGTAGGTGGTCTTCTTGCCGCGGTCGCCGTAGTTCCCCTTCACGGAGCCGGAGATCAGCTGGTCCCCGGAGTCGAACGGCAGCCGCGTGCGCAGGTTGACCGTGCCGGCGATGCCGCCCTCGATCATCTCCGCGGTGGCGTTGAGTTGATCGACGGTCGCACTTGAGCCGTCGGCGGTTGCGACAGGCGCGTCGGCGGCGTCCGCGGCCCAGGCCGGGCAAGCGACCGCCACGGCGGCCAGGGTGATCAGGGAAGCGCCACCGCCGAGCACGGCTTTGCGACCCCTATCGAGGATGGACCTTCTCATTCGCTTACCTCCCACGAAGGGCGGTGCTTCTGAGGCGCCGCGCCTTGCCCATTTTCCCGTCTCGTCGCACCCGATCTGCAGCGCCCCGGTGAGGACCGCCGCAAGGTCGCGACTGGCTCCGGACGACCCCGCCGGCGTTTCCGACAGCGCTGTCAACTGGAGTAAAATAAAACGGCGCAACCGCACCGCATTCACCGCGCCGGATTCTCGACGCACCGCGATATGTATGACGAAGTCCGCAAGCTTGACCAGTGGGGATTTCACGGCTCTGTCAAATAGGGCCGGCCATTGTCGGCCGGCGTGACATTTGTGACACTCTCGTCAATTCCGGAAATTGACAGCGCTGTCGGGAGCGATTTATGGTGACGCTGAATCGCATCGCCAAGAACCTGCGGGCAAGGACGAGGAAACCATGGGCCAGACCGCATCTCCCGTCGGCGCGCGCGCGCCGGGCGCCCTGGCGACCGCCGCCGGAGTGGCCACCTGGCTGGTCCCCTTCGTGGTGATGCTGTTCTTCGCCTGGGGCTTCGCCACGGTGATGATCGACACCTTGATCCCCAAGCTGAAGGGGCTCTTCGCCCTGAACTACGCCCAGGCGATGCTGACCCAGTTCGCCTTCTTCATCGCCTACTTCGTCATCTCCGTGCCGGCCGGCATGCTGCTGTCGCGGATCGGCTACCTGCGCGGCATCGTCGCCGGCCTGGTGGTGATGGCGCTTGGATGCCTGATGTTCGCCCCGGCCGCCTCGGCGGGAGTCTATTGGGGCTTCCTGGCGGCGCTGTTCATCATGGCGGCCGGCATCACCACGCTGCAGGTTGCGGCCAATCCGCTGATCGCGATCCTGGGCTCGCCCGACAAGTCGCACTTCCGGCTGAACCTGGCGCAAGCGTTCAACTCCCTCGGGACCTTCATCGGCCCGTTCATCGGCGCCGCCGTCATCCTCAGGAGCGGCGTGACCCCGCCCGATCCGAAGACCACGCCGCCCGCCCTGCTCGAGAGCTACCGGGTCACTGAGGCCCATGCCGTGCAGGCGCCCTTCCTCGGCATCGCCATCGGGCTGATCGCGCTGGCGGTGATCTTCTGGCTGTTCCGCAACAACACCGCGGTCCCGGCCCCCGCGCGTAACGAGACCGGGCTGGCGAGCTTCAGGCTTCTGCGCCGCCCGCGCCTGGCGCTCGGCGTGCTCGCGATCTTCCTCTACGTCGGCGCGGAGGTCTCCATCGGCAGCCTGATGGTCAACTACCTGCTGCAGCCCAAGATCCTGGGCCACACCGCCGGCGTCGCCTGCCACCCCGTCGCCTTCGACCTGCTGCGGGTGTTCTACCCCTGCCTTCACACCGCCCAGGACGCCGGCAAGATGGTGTCCTTCTACTGGGGCGCGGCCATGGTCGGCCGGCTGATCGGCTCCGGCGCCCTGTTCCTGCGGGCCCCGGCCGGCCGGCTGCTCAGTCTCTGCGCCCTGGCGGCCGGGCTGCTGGTCGCCGTCTCGGCCGCGAGCACGGGCTGGACCGCGGTGGCGGCGATCATCGCCGTGGGCCTGTTCAACTCGATCATGTTCCCCACGATCTTCACCCTGGCCATCGACGGCATGGGTCCGAAGACGCCGCAGGCCTCCAGCCTGCTGTGCATGGCGATCGTCGGCGGGGCGATCATTCCCTTCATCACCGGGGCGACGGCCGATGTGGTCGGGCTCAGCCTGGCGTTCGCGGTGCCGATCGCCTGCTACGCGCTGGTCGCGCTCTATGGCCAGTTCAGCCATTCGCGGCCGGCCGGCGAGGTCGCGCCGGCGATGACCGCCCCGTGAGTCCTGCGTCGCGGTCCGGCCTGCAGCTGGTCGGGGATGTGGGCGGCACCAACGCGCGCTTTGCGCTCGCGGACATCACCGGCCCGACCCCGCGCCTCTTCGCCTGCGAGAGCTTCCTGTGCGCCGACTATCCGGGCGTCGAGCAGGCTATCGATCACTATCTCCGCGGCGCGTCGGCCCAAGGCGCGCGTCCCCGCGCCGCCGCCATCGCGGTGGCCGGGCCGGTCACCGGAGGCGCCGCCGCACTGACCAACGGCGCCTGGCGCGTCTCGGAGGCGGCGCTGATCGACGCCGGCTTTTCGTCGGCGCGGGTGATCAACGACTACACCGCCCTGGCCCTGTCCGTGCGCCATCTGGAGCCGCAGGACCTGGGCGCGATCGGGGCGACCCCGCCCACGGCGGCCGAGGAGACCGTGGTCGTCCTGGGCGCAGGCACCGGCCTGGGCGTCTCGGCGGCCGTGCGCGACGGGCGCTCCGAGGCCATTGCCACCACCGAGGGCGGACACATCGCCTTCGCGCCCGGCGACGAGATCGAGATCGAGATCCTGCGCCAACTCACCACCCAGTTCGGTCGGGTGTCGCTCGAGCGGCTGCTGTCCGGGCCCGGCCTGGTCAACCTGCGAGCGGCGCTGGCGCGCATCGATGGCCGGGAGCCTGAGCCCCTGACCCCCGAGGCGATCGTCACCCGGGCCACGGCCGGCGAGGACGCCCTGTGCGTCGAGAGCCTCGATCGGTTTTGCGCCATCTACGGCGCAGCCGCCGGCGACATCGCCCTGGTCTATGGCGCGCGCGGTGGCGTCTACCTCGGCGGCGGCATCGCCGCCAACATCGTCGACTGGCTCCGCCAGAGCGCCTTCCGCCGCCGGTTCGAAGCCAAGGGTCGTTTCGTGGGCTACCTGGAGCCCATCGCGACCCAGGTCATCCTGCATCCCTTCGCGGCGCTGCTCGGCGCGGCGCAGTCCCTTCAGCCTGGCCGCGATGCGAGTAGCTTGGCCATGGCCGCCGATGTCCCCTGAACCACAACCACGCCTGAGCCCCGCGGACCGATGCGGCGGGCCTCAGCGCGAATGAAAGCGCCGCCATGACCTTCCTCATCCCGCTCTGTCGCCTGCTGTTCATCGGCCTGCTGTTGGCGGCGACGCCCGCCCTGGCGGCGACGCCGATCCACGCCTCCTCGCCGGGCGACGTGCTCACCGTCGAGGTCTCCACCGACGGCGACGGCCGCGCCAGCTATGCGATCAGCCGCCTCGGCAAGCCGGTGATCGCGCCCTCCAAGCTCGGGTTCCTGTTCGTCGACGCGCCGAAGTTCGACCGCAGCCTGGTGGCCTCGGACCTTGGCCGGCGATCGGTCGACGAGACCTGGGAGCAGCCGTGGGGCGAGTGGCGCCATATCCGCAACAGCTTCAACGAACTGCGCGTGGGCCTGACCGAGATCGGCGGGCTGAAACGCCGTATCGACGTGGTGTTCCGCCTCTACGACGACGGGGTCGGCTTCCGTTACGAGTTCCCGGACCAGCCCCAGCTCAAGACCGTCAAGATCGGCGAGGAGCTCACCGAGTTCGTCATGGCCCAGCCGGGCGAGGCCTGGTGGAACACCGCCTTCGAGTGGGACCGCGAGGAATATCTCTACAACCGCACCCGCATCGAGGAGGTGGGGCTCGCCCAGACCCCGATGACCGTGCGCTTCGCCGACGGCCTGCACGTGGCGATCCACGAGGCGGCGCTGGTGGACTACTCCGGCATGAACCTGGCCCGGGTCGAGGGCCGCCGCTTCAAGGCCGCCCTGACGCCCAGCGTCGGCGACGCCAAGGTGACCCGCACCGCCCCCTTCCCCACCCCCTGGCGCACCCTGCAGATCGCCGACAGCGCCGGCGGGCTCTACATGTCCAACCTGATCCTGAACCTGAACGAGCCGAACAAGCTGGGCGACGTGTCCTGGTTCAAGCCCACCAAGTTCGTCGGCATCTGGTGGGACATGCACCTCGACAAGAAGACCTGGAGCACCGGCCCGCGCCACGGAGCCACGACCGCCGAGACCCTGCGCTACATCGACTTCGCCGCGGCGCACGGCTTCGGCGGCGTGCTGGTGGAGGGCTGGAACAAGGGCTGGGACGGCGAGTGGTTCGGCCACGGCGACGAGTTCAGCTTCACCGAACCGGCCGCCGACTTCGACCTCAAGAAGGTCACCGCCTACGCCAGATCCAAGGGCGTGCAGCTGATCGGCCACCACGAGACCGGGGCCAACGCCGCCCGCTACGAGAGCCAGATGGACGCGGCCTTCGCCCTCGACGAGCAGCTCGGGATCAGCACGGTCAAGACCGGCTATGTCTCCGACGCCGCCCAGGCCCAGGTCATCGGCCTGGACGGCAAGCCGCACCTGACCTGGCACGAGAGCCAGGACATGGCCCGCCACTACCTCAAGGTCGTGGAGGCTGCGGCCCGCCACCATGTCGCGATCGACACCCACGAGCCGATCAAGGACACCGGCCTTCGCCGCACCTATCCCAACTGGGTCTCAGGCGAAGGCGCCCGCGGCCAGGAATACAACGCCTGGGGTAACCCGGGTAATCCGCCCGAGCACGAGACCAACCTCGTCTTCACCCGCATGCTGAGGGGGCCGATGGACTTCACGCCGGGGGTGTTCGGCATGAAGACCCGCTCGCCCGACGGGGTGCCGACCACCTGGGCGAAGCAGCTGGCGCTGTACGTGGTACTCTACAGCCCCGTGCAGATGGCCGCCGACCGGATCGAGAACTACGAGGCCAACCCGAAGCCCTTCAAGTTCATCGAGGAGGTGCCGACCGACTGGTCCGACACGCGCGTGCTGAACGGCGAGGTCGGCGACTTCGTCACCATCGCGCGGAAGGACCGCAAGTCCGACGACTGGTATCTGGGTTCGATCAGCGACGAGTTCGGCCGGGCCCTGACGGTCCAGCTCGGATTCCTCGATCCCGGCCGGCGGTATCGCGCGGAGATCTATCGCGACGGCCCGGGCGCCGACTGGAAGAAGGCGCCCAGCGACATCGTCATCGAGCAGCGCCAGGTGACCGCCGCCGACACCCTGACCCTGCGCCTCGCGCCGGGCGGCGGTCAGGCGATCCGTTTCACGCCGATCGACGGAGGGCGCAGGCTGCGCGGCCCCGAGCGCCCGGCGAAGCCCCGCCCCTAGCCGCCGTCAGCGCTCTGGGCGCCCTGGCGTCGGATGTGGCATGGCCTCATGCTGATCCGACGTTGGGGGAGAGTGAGTTCGATGAAGACGTTCCTGGCCGCCGCCTCGGCCGCCATGGCTCTGGCCGTCCCCGTCCATGCCCAGACGGCCGCGGCCGCGCCGCCCGCGGCGATCAAGACCTTCGCCGCCTCGGCCGAGCTCGACGCCCTGATCGCCCAGGCCAAGCAGCAGCGGAAGGACGGCCAGGCGCTGGTTTCCCTACCCCTGCTGCGCCTGCCGCCGGCCATGGCGCGGCTCGACTACCGGGCGAGCCTCGGTCCGGCCAATCTGCACAAGGCCGAGATGGAGATGTTCTACGTCCTGGAGGGCTCGGCGACCCTGGTGGTCGGCGGCGTCCTGGTGGATCCGACGCCCGCCAACGGCGGCAACCTGAACGGCGCCTCGGTGGCCGGCGGCGAGTCCCGCCGCATCGCCCGCGGCGACGTACTAATGATCCCGCCGAACACGCCCCACTGGTTCAGCGCGGTGGATCGCCTGGTGGTGATCTCCGTCCACACCCCGGCCGCGGCCTCCTAGCCGAGCTCGCCATGCGCATCTTCATCGACGCCGACGCCTGTCCCGTGAAGGATGAGATCTACAAGGTGGCCGCCCGCTACGGCCTGAAGACCTTCGTGGTGTCCAACAGCTTCATCGCCATCCCGCCCTCGCCGCTGATCGAGCGCCGGATCGTCGAGGCCGGTCCCGACGTGGCGGACGACTGGATCGCCGACCAGGCGGAGCCGGGCGACATCGTGGTCACCAACGACATCCCGCTGGCCGACCGGGTGCTGAAGAAGGACGCCGCGGCGATCGCCCCGAACGGGCGGCCGTTCACGCCGGATTCCATCGGCCAGGCGCTCGCCCAACGCTCGATCATGGAGCACATCCGCTCGACCGGAGAGATCACCGGCGGCCCGCGGCCGTTCGACCGGTCCGACCGCTCGCGCTTCCTCCAGGCGCTGGACGAGGCGGTCAACCGCGAGGGGCGCAAGCGGCGCTGAAGGCCGGGCGGCCATCGCCGATCGCGCCGCTTGCATCGGCTTCGCCTTGCGCTAGCTTGCCGGCCGTTTTCCGAGGAGGATTTCCATGCGCAGCCTGGTCTTGACGCTCACCGCCGCGGCCGTCGCGGTCGGTCTTTCGGGTTGCGGGAAGTCCTCCACCCAGCAGCCCGACCAGAGCGCCCAGGCCACCTCCGGCGCCCCCCAGGCCGCCGAGCCGACCGAGGCCGACAAGAAGGCCATCCTGGCGTCGCTGCCGGCGCCCTACAACACCGCCGACCTCGCCAACGGCCAGGGCAAGTTCGCGCTCTGCAGTTCCTGCCACACGATCACCGCGGGGGGCCCCAACATGACCGGCCCCAACCTGCATGGCATCATCGGCGAGAAAGCCGGCATGCAGCCGGCGAGCTTCCACTTCTCCGACCCGATGAGGGCCGCCGGCTTCACCTGGGACCCGCAGCACCTGGACCAGTGGCTCGCCGATCCGAAGGCCATGGTGCCCGGCACCAAGATGACCTTCCCGGGTTTCAAGGACCCGAAGGACCGCACCGACGTCATCGCCTATCTGATGGTCGAGAGCGGCTACAAGCCGCAATAGTCCCGCTCTCCCCTGACGCGATTTAGGTGTCTAGACAACCTTGACGAGAAATACGGCCGGGCGCATCCTCGGTCCGTCGAACCTGCATCTGTCCGACGACTTCCCTCCGCCCCGGCGTCCCCAATGCCGGTGCGGAGCGCGCAGAACGGGCATCCCCTGCTCCGCTCGGCGCGTCCCGCTTTTGGCCTTCCCCCACAAGGGGAAGGCCTCCTTTTTGGGGCCCCGACCTACTCCGCGGCGTTGGCGACGCCGGCCTTCTCGGCGTCCTCGAACGCCTCGATCCGCCGCGCGGTGGCCTGCGGCGACTTCGTGAACCGCGCCAGCAGATTGTAGAACACCGGCACCACGAACAGCGTCACCAGGGTGGCGAAGATCACGCCGAAGAAGATGGTCACCCCGATGGTCTTGCGGCTCTCGCCGCCGGCCCCGCCCCAGACGATCAGCGGGATCGCGCCCGCCGCCGCCGAGATCGAGGTCATGATGATCGGGCGCAGCCGCAGGGAGGCGCTCTCGATCACCGCCTCGCGGATCGACAGGCCCTCGTCGCGCAGCTGGTTGGCGAACTCCACGATCAGGATGCCGTTCTTGGCCGCGATCCCCACCAGGATGATCAGGCCGATCTCGCTGTAGGTGTTGATCGTCGAGCCGGAGACCAGCAGGCCGAAGAGGCCGCCCAGCGCCGCCACCGGCACCGTCAACATGATCACGGCCGGGTGGATCCAGCTCTCGAACTGCGCGGCCAGCACCAGGAACACCAGCAGCAGCGCCAGGCCGAAGGCCAGGCCCACCGAGCCGCCGGCCTCCAGGTAGTCGCGGGCCATGCCGCCCCACTTGTGGCTCGCGCCGGTGCTCTGGCGGGCGATCTCGGCGTCGAAGAACTTCACCGCGTCGCCCACCGTGTAGCCGGGGTTCAGCTGCACCGAGAGGGTGATGGACCGCAACCGGTCGACCCGGACGCGGTTGGGCGTGTCGCCGCTCACCTTGCTGGTGGTCACCGCCGACAACGGCACCGTCGCGCCGGAGTTGGCGCGCACGTAGACCTTGCTCAGGTCCTGCTCGGTCATCCGCTGGGCGCGGTCGGTCTGCAGGATGACGTCGTATTCCTGGCCCGACTTGACGTAGGTGGTGACCTTCTCGGAGCCGAACAGCGCCTGCAGCGCACTGCCCACCGACTGCGCCGACACGCCGAGGGCCGCGGCCTTCTCCTTGTCGATGTTGACCAGCAGCCGCGGGCTGGTGGGCTCGTAGTCCAGGCGGGCGCGGGCCATGCCGGGATTGTTCTGCGCCGCGGTCAGCAGGGGCTGCACGACGGCGTCGATCTGCGGGTACTCGTCGCCCAGCAGGATGAGGTCGACGTTGCTGCCGCCGCCGCCGCCGCCCCGCTGCAGGCTGGGCCGCACCGAGGCGACCACACGCGCCCCGGTGATCGAGGAGAATTCGCGGTTCAGCTGCGCGGCGAGGTCCTGCGAGGTGACCTTGTGCTTGGCGTTGTCAGGCAGCAGCACGTTGGCGTTGCCGGAATTGAACTGGTTGTTGCCGAAGCCGGGGATCGAGACGGTGTAGCGCTCGGCGATGCCCTGACGGCGCAGCTCCTGCAGGCGCCTCTCGACCTGCTTGGCGATTTTGAAGGTGTAGTCGTAGCCGGAGCCCTCCGGCGCCTGGACGCCGATGTCGACCCGTCCGCGGTCCTCGTTCGGCACCAGCTCCTTCGGCAGGGTCTGGAACAGCAGGGCCGCGGTGAGCGCCAGCAACAGCACCAGGCCGCCGGCCGCGATGGTCGCCGTCGTGCGGCCGAGCAGCCCCTCCAGCGAGGCCTGGTAGGAGGCGCGCAGGGCGTTCATGCCCCGGTCGACGTTGCGCGCCAGGAAGCCTTCGCCATGCGCAGGCCGCAACAGCTTCGACGCCAGCATCGGCGACAGGCTGAGCGCCAGGACCGCCGAGAACGCCACCGCCGCGGCGATGGCCACCGCCAGCTCGACGAACAGCCGGCCGATATAGCCGGGCATGAACATCAGCGGCGCGAACACCGCGATCAGCACGATGGTGGTGGCGACGACGGCGAAGAACACCTGCCGCGCGCCGCGCTGCGCGCCGACGATCGGCGGCTCGCCCTCGTCGATGCGTCGCTGGATGTTCTCCACCACCACGATGGCGTCGTCGACCACCAGGCCGATCGCCAGCACCAGCGCCAGCAGGGTCAACAGGTTGATCGAGAAGCCCAGCGGGGCCAGCACGATGAAGGTCGACAGGACGCAGATCGGCGCCACGACCGAGGGGATCAGCGCCGCCCGCCAGGTGCCCAGGAACAGGAAGTTGACCAGCGCCACCAGCGCCAGCGAGATCCCCATGGTGATCCACACCTCCTGGATCGCATGGCGGGTGAAGGCCGTGTAGTCGATGGCGACGATGATCTTGGTGCCCTTGGGCAGGGTCTTGTTGATCTCGGCGACCGCCTTGGTGACCCCGTCGGAGATCTCCAGGTCGTTGGCCTGCGACTGGCGGGTGATGGCGATGCCGACCTGGTCGGCGCCGTTGGACCGGAACAGCCGCCGGCGCTCGTCCGGCCCCTCCTCCACCCGCGCGATGTCGCCCAGGCGGGTCACGTAGCCGCTGGAGATGCTGGACGTCGACATGGTCGACATCGTCCCCTGCGCCGCGCCGGCCGTGGCCGCCGTGCCGCCCAGCGCGGCGGTCCCCTGGGTCTGGGTGCGCGTGGTGGTCGTGGCCGCCGAATTGCCGGGCACGATAGGCATCCGCGCGAACTCGGCGGCGGTCGAATAGCCCCGGGCGACACGGATGGTGAAGTCCTTGGCGGGCGCTTCCAGCGCGCCGGCCGGCAGCTCGAGGTTCTGGCTGTTTAGCGCGTTCTCGACGTCGGAGACGGTGATGCCGCGCGCCGCCATGGCGTTGGGATCGAGCCAGATCCGCATGGAATAGAGCTGCGATCCCGCCAGGAACACCTGCGCCACGCCGGGCACCGTCGACAGCCGCTCCACCAGGTAGCGGTTGGCGTAGTCGGAGAGCTGCAGCCGGTTCAGGGAGGTGGAGATCATGCTCAGGAACACGATCGGCTGGGCGTCGGCGTTGGCCTTGGCGATCTGCGGCGGGTCGGCCTGCAGGGGCAGGTTGGCGGTCACGCGGCTGACCGCGTCGCGCACGTCGTTCGCCGCCTCGTCCAGGTTGCGGTCGAGGGTGAACGAAATGCTGATCCGCGACTGCCCGTCGCGCGAGGACGAGTTGACCCGGTCGATGCCCTGGATGCCGGCGACCTGGCGCTCGATGACCTGGGTGATCCGCTCCTCGACCACCTCGGCCGAGGCGCCGCGATAGGTGGTCTGCACCGACACCACGGGCGGATCGACGCTCGGCAGCTCCCGCACCGGCAGGGCGGTGAAGCTGGCCAGGCCGATGACGCACAGGATGATCGCCGCCACCGCGGCGAAGACCGGCCGCCGGACGGAGATGTCGGAGAGCATCATGCGGCGGGGCCGCTCGCCACGCGGACCGGCTGGCCCGGCTGGATCTTGTTCAGGCCGTCAGCGACCACCTGCTCACCGGACCGCAGACCCTCGGTGATCTCCACGAACCCGTCCTGCCGCAGCCCGGTGATCACCGGGCGCTGCTCGGTGGTCGTGCCCTTGCCGTGCGCACGCAGCACGTAGACGAAGGCGGAGTCGCCCTGGACCTGGAGGCCGGATTCCGGCGCCGCCACCCCCTGGCGGGTTCCCCGCGCGATGGACACGCGGATCATCATGCCGGGCTTCAGCCGCCGATCGGCGTTGGGGAATTCGGCGCGCGCGGTGATCGCCCGGGTGCGCTCGTCGACCCGGGTGTCGAGCTGGGCGATGCGGCCCTTGATCGTGACGCCGGGGTAGGCGTCGACGTGGGCGGCGATCGGCTGGCCCGGAGCCAGCTGCGCCAGATAGCGCTCCGGCACCTGGAAATCGACCCGCATGGCGGAAACGTCGTCCAGCGTCACGATTGGGGCGCCCGGATTGACCAGCGCCCCAGGCGCGATGTCGGACAGCCCGACCACGCCGGAGAACGGCGCGCGGATCAGCCGGTCGGCCTGGCGCGCCTTGGCGACCGCGACGTCGGCCTGCGCGGACAGGTAGGCCGACTGGTACTGGTCGATCGCGGATTTCGCGGCGAAGCCCTTTTGGCCAAGCGCCTTCCAGCGGTCGTACTCGCGCTGCGCCTGCACGAGCCGCGCCTCGGCCTGGGCGAGGCCGGCGTCCTGTTCGGTGTTCTTGAGCTCCACCAGGATCGCGCCGCGCGGCACGAACTGGCCGTCGGTGAAGCGCACCTTGTCCACCAGCTGGGTGGTGGCCGCCGTCAGGGTCACCGATTGGCGGCCCTTGGCGACGCCCAGCACTTCGATCGAATCGGTGAAGGTGCGGGCCTGGACCGTGGCGGTGGAGACCTGCGTCGGGCCGCCGCCGCGTCCGCCCCGGTGTCCGCCGGCGCTCTCGCCTCCGGATCCTTGCATACCGGCCGCCTCCGCGCCGGCGGCCGGACCCTGTCCGCGCTTAGACGCCAGCTTCAGGCCGCCGACGATGACCATCACCATCAGGACCACGAGGGCGCAGACCAGGAAAAAGTGGCGTCTCAACAAGCCAAGGTGCTCCGTGGCCTCGGACATCAAGGCGCAATCAGGGACTAAATCAGGGGGCTCTTAAGTGCTTCGCATACACTCCGTCCAGTAACAGAACGATGGCTTTGCGTTTCTGTTCTGCAACAAGGTGGCGAAAAGGCGCCAGGCGCCCGGATCAGAGCGCCTCGTCGAGGCGGCGAACCTGACCTCTGCTAGGCGTCGTAGCCCGGCAATTCCCGATCCAGCCGGCGCAGCGAGCCCGGCCAGGCCAGCGCCCCGCCGATCCCGCGCGACACCTGGCTCCTGACCTCGTTTTGCGAGGCCTCGGGGGCGAGCAGCAGGTTCTCGCGACCGGCCGACAGCGCCATCACCTGCATCTTGCAGGCGCGCTCCAGGTAATACATGCCGATCCAGCAGTTGGCGGCGGTGTCGCCCACCGACAGCGTGCCGTGATTGCGCAGCAGCATCAGGTTCTTGGCGCCGATGTCGGCGACCAGGCGCTCGCGCTCGTCGAGGTTCAGGGCGATGCCCTCGTAGTCATGGTAGGCGACCTGCGGCATGACGATCAGCGCATGCTGCGACAGCGGCAGCAGGCCTTCCCTGTTCGCGGCCACCGCCACGCCGTGGTCGGTATGCAGGTGCATGACGAACCGGGCGTCCTCCCGGGCGTGGTGGATCGCCGAGTGGATGGTGAAGCCCGCCGGATTGATGAAATAGGGCGTCTCCTGGAGAATATTGCCTTCCAGGTCGATTTTCACCAGCGACGAGGCCGTCATCTCGTCGAACAGCATGCCGTAGGGGTTGATCAGGAAATGGTGCTCGGGTCCCGGGATGCGGGCCGAGATGTGGGTGTAGATCAGGTCGTCCCACCCGTGCAGGGCCACCAGCCGGTAGAGCGCGGCCAGGTCAACCCGCGCCTGCCACTCCTCGGCGCTCACCTTGCCCTTCAGCGAAGTCACGCCGGTCACCGATCCGTCCGCCATCGGGGTCTCCTGTTCCAGGATTATCGCCGTTAAGGGTCGCGCCGCGCACCGCCAGCGTCAAGCGCGCCGATGAGCCGGGTCGCCGCCTCGGCCGCGGCGGCCTGGCTGGCAGGGTCCGACGGGTCGAGCTCGATGCGGCCCAGCGTCGGACGGCCGGCCTTGCGGCGCGCGCGGTCGTAGGCCGGATCGTAGTGCAGTTCGACCAGCGCTTCGGCGAGTTCCGCGAAGGCCCCGGCGTCGGCCAGGGCCCGCCAGTTCTCCAGGCGCTTGCGGCTGGGATAGACGGGGAGCTGACCGAACGCCGTCTCCAGGGCCGCGCGGTCGCCGACGATGTCGCCATAGGCGGCCACCAGATAGCGGGCGCGCGCCGGCCGCGCGGCGGCGAGCTCGATGTGCGGCGCTTCGGCCAACCGCTTCCACAGCGCCGGCGGCACCATGCGGTCGCCGATCTTGCTGCTCTCGGCCTCCGCCACCACGACGCGCGCCGGATCGAGGCCGTCGAGGGCCGCGAGCAACCGGCTCTCGAACAGCTTCTGGCTGGGCTGGGCGCGACCGAGCCCGCCGAACAGCGAGCCCCGGTGCTCCGCCAGGCCTTCGAGGTCGAGGACCTGCAGGCCGCCCGCGCCGAGCCGCTGGAGGATCTCGGTCTTGCCGGCCCCGGTGTGGCCGTCGAGCAGCACGAAGCGCAGGGCGAGCTCGCCGTCGTAGAGCCGCGCCGTCACCTGCCGCCGATAGGTGCGGTAGCCGCCGCTCAGCACCGTCGTGCGCCAGCCCACCTGCGACAGGATGGTGGCCATGGCGTTGGACCGCATGCCGCCGCGCCAGCAGTAGACCAGGGGCGCGAACGACCCGTCGCGATCGGCCAGCGCCCCTTGCAGGTGCCGGGCGACGTTGCGCGCCACCAGGGCCGCGCCCACCCGCCGGGCCTTGAAGCGCGATTCCCGGACGTAGATCGTCCCCACCTCGGCCCGCTCGGCGTCGTCCAGCACCGGCAGGTTGACCGCGCCGGGCACGTGGTCCTCGGCGAACTCGCCGGGGCTGCGCACGTCGATGATCATGTCATGGCGCGCCAGGGCGGCGGCGCTCACGTCTTCGGTGAGCTGCAAGGTCATCGCGGTGCTATACCGCATCGCCGCTAAAACACCCCTGGAGAGCTCAATGCCCGACGCCGTGCGCCTCACCTCCCTCGCCCATGGCGGCGGCTGCGGCTGCAAGCTGGCGCCGGCGGTGCTGCGCGACATCATGAGCCGGATGCCGGCGGCGGCCGCGTTCTCCGACCTGATGGTGGGGACCGAGACCTCCGACGACGCCGCGGTCTGGCGGCTGAACGACAGCCAGGCGCTGATCGCCACCACCGACTTCTTCATGCCGGTGGTCGACGACCCCTTCGAGTTCGGACGGATCGCGGCGACCAACGCCCTGTCCGACGTCTATGCCATGGGCGGCGCGCCGATCCTGGCGCTGGCCATCGTCGGCATGCCGGTGGCCCAGCTCTCCCCCGACACCATCGGCGCGATCCTGGCAGGCGGCGCCTCGGTCTGCGCCGCGGCGGGGATCCCGGTGGCCGGCGGCCACTCCATCGACAGCGTCGAGCCGATCTACGGCCTGGTGGCGCTGGGGCTGGTGCATCCCGACAAGGTGCTGAAGAACAGCCGCGCACGCGCCGGCGACGTGCTGATCCTCACCAAGGCGCTGGGCGTCGGCGTGCTCAGCGCCGCGTTCAAGCAGGAACGGCTCGACCCGGCCGGCTATGCGGCGCTGATCGCCTCGACCACCCAGCTCAACGTGGTCGGCCGCGAGCTGCCGGACATCGACGGCGTCCATGCGGTCACCGACGTCACCGGTTTCGGCCTGCTGGGCCACACGCTCGAGATGTGCCGCGGCGCGGGCCTGACGGCGGAGATCAGGATCGAGGCCGCCGCCCTGCTGCCCGGCGTCGAGGCCCTGGCCCGCGCCGGGGTGCGCACCGGCGCCTCGACCCGCAACTGGGCCAGCTACGGCGAGGCGGTCGGCGCGCCGGCCGACCTTCCCGACTGGCGCCGCGACCTGCTCACCGACCCCCAGACCAGCGGCGGCCTGCTGATCGCGGTCGCCCAGGACCAGGCCGACGAGGTGCTGGCGCTGGCGCGGCGCCGCGGCTTCGACCACGCCCGCGTCGTCGGACGGCTGGTCGACGGCGCGCCGGAAGTGCGTCTGGTCTGACCCAAAGGAAAAGGGGCGGCCCGCCGGGCCGCCCCTTGAGGCTTTCTCGATCGCTCGCCGGCTTAGACCGGCATTTTCCGCTTGGTGAATTCGCGGCCGATGATGGCGACGTCTTCGCCGCCGCCGCCCGCTGCGACCACCATGGTGCCGTCCTTGATCTGCTGGATGACGTGGTTGTGGCCCGGCTCGACTTCGGCGGCGTTGAGGAACATGACCTTGTTGGTCTTGCACTGCGCCAGCACCCGGCCGCGCACGGCTTCCATGTTGGGGAGCGCCGAGACGTCCTCGATCACCTTGCCGCTGGCGTCACGGACCACCGGGTGGCCGGAGAGGCCGCCGTCTTCAACCCCGTGATAGCCGTTGAGCCACAGGTTGTGGTCGCCCGGGCCCCATTCCGCCATCGCCAGGCCGGGGATGGCCAGGGTCTGGGCGACGGTCTTGTCGGCGTAGGTGTCCTCGATCTTCACGCCGAACATGATCTCGCCCCGGGGGTTCAGCGGCCACAGGTCGGCGATGTGCTGATAGGTGCCGCCCGAGACGCCCCAGATGTCCGCCGCGTAGCTGGCGCTGTTGCCGCGGATGCCCTGCATCTTGACCTTCGGCGTGTTGGGGAAGTCCTGGAACGGATAGCGCGAGCCCATGTGCATGTAGGTCTCGATCGCCTTGGGATCGCGGGCGTGGCAGATGTGGATGCCCATGACGCCGGTGCAGAGGATCTGCTCGATCACCCAGGTGTTGGCCCGCGCATAGGCTTCGTCCAGGCCGATCACCGGCGGGCAGACGAACACCGTCGGCAGCCGGTGGCCTGAACGGGTGCCGCCGCCGTCCTTGAGGCCGCGCATGAACTCGCGCAGCTCCTTCAGGTCGAAGCAGCCATGCTCCATCTCGTAGTTGATCGCGTCCGCCCAGGTCTTGCACATCTTCTTGCCCTGTTCGTACGGATCGACGCCCGGGCCGACGCCGGCGCCGGTGTAGTAGATGGGCTGGCCGTCCTCCCACAGCTCGATGCACTTGTTCAGGCGCCGCGGCTTGTAGTTCAGGTCGACGGAGGACGGCTGCTTGCCGGAGTTGATCGGGCGGCTGCCGCGCGATTGCGCCATCGCCTGGGTCGCTGCGACGCCCGCGCCGAGCACGGCGCCGGCCAGCAGGAAGTCCCTTTTCTTGATGTCCATGACGTTTCCTTGTTTCCCCTAGAGATGAAAAAGGCCCGTCCGGTTGATCCCGGCGGGCCATTGAAGGTCGTTAGGTCTCCGGCAGGAGCAGGACGCCGGCGCAGTCGAGCGCAGTGATGAGCCATTTCTGCATGCAGTCCCCCAGCTTCAGGCGGCGCGTTTCGACCCAGAGGCGTGAGGAGGATCGGTCGATCCCTGGCCACGCTCGATCATGTATACAACATTGTTCGGAGAAATGCATTCCCCAACGTCGAGGGGGCGAATCCTCCGCCCGTCGGCGGGGCAAAGCGCCGTCGGGCCCGCCACGAGCCTCAATTCTGTATGCAATCGAAACGCAGGGCCGGATGCCCTGCCCGGCGCGCCTACTCGGCGCGCACCCGCGCCACGGCGTCGAGCCAGCGCGCGTAGGCCGCCTCGCGGCGATGAGCGTCCATCTTCGTCTGGAATCGCTCGGTGCCGGGACGCGAGGCCGCAGCCTCCTCCACGTCGCGGTAGACGCCGGCCCCGACGCCGGCGAACAGGGCCGCGCCCAGCGCCGTGGTCTCCTGGTAGGTCGCCCGGCAGACCGAGATGCCGGTCAGGTCGGACAGCCGCTGGCTGAACCAGGCGCTGCGCGACATGCCGCCGTCGATCCGCATCTCCACCCCGTTGTGGAAGGCGTCCGGCGCATCGGCGCGCATGGCTTCGAGCAGGTCGCGGGTCTGCAGGGCGCTGGCGTCAAACGCCGCCTGGGCGATCTCGGGCAGCCCGGCGTCGCGGGTCAGGCCGAACACCGCGCCGCGGGCGCCGGCGTCCCACCAGGGGGCGCCGAGGCCGGTGAAGGCCGGCACCAGCACCACCCCGTGGTCAGCGCGGGCGCTGGCCGCCAGCTGCTCGGCGCCGGTCGGCCCGCCGCCGACCTTCAGCCCCTCGTTCAGCCACTGGACGGCGGCGCCGGCGATGAAGATCGCGCCTTCCAGCGCATAGGTGGTTCGCCCGCCGACCCGCGCCGCCACCGTGGTCAGCAGCCGCGAGCGCGAGGGCGCCGGGGTCTCGCCGGTGTTCAGCAGCATGAAGCAGCCGGTGCCGTAGGTGGCCTTCATCTCGCCGGGGCGGATACAGCCCTGCCCCATCAGCGCCGCCTGCTGGTCGCCGGCCACGCCGCAGATCGGCACGGCGCGGCCGAGCAGCGCCGGCTCCGTCTCGCCGAACGCGCCGGCGCAGTCGCGGACCTCCGGCATCAGCCCCAGCGGGACCCGCAGCATCTCGCCCATCTCCGCCGACCAGGCCTGGGCGCGGATGTCGAACAGCAGGGTGCGCGAGGCGTTGGTGGCGTCGGTGGCGTGCACGCGCCCGCCGGTCAGCTTCCAGATCACCCAGCTGTCGATGGTGCCGGCCAGGAGCTCGCCGGCCTCGGCCCGGGCGCGGGCGCCGTCGACCCGGTCCAGCAGCCAGGCGATCTTGGCGCCGGAGAAATAGGGGTCCAGCAGCAGGCCGGTGATCTCGGTCACCCGCGCCTCGTGGCCCTCTCCGCGCAGGCGCTCGCAGGCGTCGGCCGTGCGGCGGTCCTGCCAGACGATGGCGCGGTGGATGGGCTTGCCGGTGGCCCTGTCCCAGACCACCACCGTCTCGCGCTGGTTGGTGATGCCGATGGCCGCGACGTCGTCGATCCCGCGCGCCGCCTTCTGCACGGCCTCGCGCAGCACCGCGACGCAGGCTTCGAAGATCTCGTCGGCGTCGTGCTCCACCCAGCCGTCGGCCGGGTAGAACTGCTGCAGCGGCCGGCCGGCCTCCGCCAGCGCCTGGCCCTTGGCGTCGAACAGGATGGCCCGTGTGCTGGTGGTCCCCTGGTCCAACGCCAGGATCAGCGGCTCGGCCATTCTCGCCCCCCTCTTTGACCTCTGACCTGTCCGTGCCCGGACATGGTCTACGGCCCTTAAACATGTTTTCACACGGACCTTGCAGACTGCTTAGGGCTTCGTTCGGACTAGGGAAATGGGGGATCCGGCTTGAGCCTCGCCGCGAGCAGCGACAGCCTTCTGGACCTCGCCAAGCGGCGGACGCCCGCCGACCGCGAGCGCCTGCTGCTGGCCATCGTCGACCTGTGCGACGCCGGCGAAGCCGCGCCGGCCCACGAGGTCGCCGCCGTGCAGGACCTGTTGTCCTCCATCTTCATGCAGCTGGTGGTCGAGGCGGAGCGCGACATCCGCCGCCGCCTGGCCGAGAAGCTGGCCGCCGCCGACTGGGCCCCGCCGGCCCTGGTCAACGTGCTGGCCCTCGATGAGATCGAGATCGCCCGGCCGATCATCGCCGCCAGTCCCGTGCTCAAGGAGCACAACCTCGTCCGCCTGCTGGTCGAGGCCACCATCGAGCACCAGATCGAGGTCGCCCGCCGGCCGAACCTCGGCGGCGTCGTGGTCGCCGCCATCCTGCGCCAGGCCGAACCGGCCGTGCTGACGGCGCTGGCCGGCAATCCGACCGCCGAGCTTACCGACGCCGACATGCGCCAGCTGGTGGCCGCGGCCCGCCGCGTGGCGGCGCTGCGCCTGCCGCTGTCGCGCCATCCGAAACTGACCTCCGACCTGGCGATGCAGCTCTACGTCTGGGTCGGTCAGGCGGTTCGCCACGCGCTGGCCGAGCGCTTCCGTCTCGACAGCCCAGCCCTTGAGAAGGCGCTGGCCGAGTCCCTGCGCGAGGCGCATGGCGCCGTGGCCACCGACTCCGAGGGCGTGGTGATCATCGCCCGGGACGGCGAGCGCGAGGAGATGGAGCGGCGGCTGATCGACAAGCTGCACGACGCCGGCCAGCTGCGCCCGGGCTACCTCCTGCGCGCCCTGCGCGAGGGGCGCCTGACCCTGTTCGCCACCGCGCTCGCCCGCCTCGGCCGCTTCGACACATCGCACGTGCGCCGCGCGCTGGATTCCGACCGGCCCGAACTGCTGGCCCTGGCCTGCGCCGCCGTCGGCATCGACCGCAGCGTCTTCCCGACCATCCTGCAATCCGTGCGTGAGCTGAACGCCGGTCGCCCCTCCGGCGGCGCAGAGGGCGCCCGCAGGGCCGCCGGCGCCTTCGGACCGGTCTCGCCGCTGGTGGCCGGCGCGGCCTTCCGCCAGGCGGCCGGCGCCGCCTGAAGGCGGGTTTGACAAGCCGCCGCGCTTGCCCGCTTTTGACGCGCCCATGTCCCAGCTTGAGCCCATCGCGACGCGCATCGCCTTCGTCGCCAGCGACCGCCCCGAGGCGCTGGAGGCGCGCGAGCGCCTGGCCGCCCGCTATGGCGACGCGCCGGAGGGGCAGGCGCAGGTCATCGTCGCGCTCGGCGGCGACGGCTTCATGCTCGAGACCCTGCACCGGCAGATCGAGACCGGCGCGCCGATCTACGGCATGAACCGCGGCTCGGTCGGCTTCCTGATGAACGAGTACAGCGAGGACGA
The DNA here is from genome assembly GCF_003254505.1 of Phenylobacterium hankyongense. NCBI lineage: Bacteria > Pseudomonadati > Pseudomonadota > Alphaproteobacteria > Caulobacterales > Caulobacteraceae > Phenylobacterium > Phenylobacterium hankyongense. Next base: position 43,641 of record NZ_QFYP01000001.1, read on the forward strand.
CCTGCTGGAGCGGATCGCCGCCGCCGAACGCGCCGTCATCCATCCGCTGCAGATGACCGCCGTCGACGTCCACGGCTTCATGCACAAGGCGCGCGCCATCAACGAGGTCTCGCTGCTGCGCCAGACGCGGCAGACCGCCAAGCTGCGCATCTCGATCGACAGCAAGGTGCGGCTGAGCGAGCTCTCCTGCGACGGCGCCCTGGTGGCGACGCCCGCCGGGTCGACCGCCTACAACCTCTCGGCCCACGGACCGATCATTCCCCTGGACGCCCGGGTCCTGGCGCTGACCCCGATCAGCGCCTTCCGCCCCCGCCGCTGGCGCGGTGCGCTGCTGGCGCACACGGCCCGGGTGACCTTCGAGATCCTCGAAGCCGACAAGCGGCCGGTCAGCGCCGTGGCCGACAATTTCGAGGTTCGCGACGTGCTGGAGGTGCATGTCGCCGAGGACCGCGACATCGCCCTGCGGATGCTGTTCGACGCCGGCCGCAGTCTCGAAGAACGCGTTCTGGCAGAGCAATTTTCCGCATAGATACCGGGAGTTGCAACTCTCACGCCTTGTTAACGGCTGGCCTTTACCTTCGCCTTAAGAGGCAGGAGGCCCCTTCGTGAGCCAGCAGAATTCCGGTCAGATGATCCAGGTGCCGAACACCCTTCGCCTGAAGGTTGGCGGCTCGGGCCGTATGGGCGCCATCGATCCCGCAGCCATCGCCAAGGCCGAGGCGGCGCTGAAGAGCCTGTCCGGCAACTTCGCCCAATGGCTGCAGGACGAGATCACCAAGCTCGAGGCCGCGCGCCAGCAGGTCCGCGCCGACGGCATGACGCAGGAGACCATGGAGTCCCTGTACCTTCGCAGCCATGACCTCAAGGGCCTGGGCACCACCTATGGCTTCCCGCTGATCACCCGCATCGCCGGCTCCCTGTGCCGGCTGATCGACGAGAAGGAAAAGCGCACCAGCGCGCCGATGCCGCTGGTCGACGCCCACATCGACGCCATCAAGGCCGCCGTCCGCGACGACATCAAGGACGTCGACCATCCGATCGGCAAGGTGCTGGTCCAGGAACTGGAAGCCCGGGTCGCCGAAACCGGCGCCTGAGGCCTCACATCACGTTTTCCAGCGGCTCCTCGACCACGCCGTAGCCGGCGTCGGGCGGCAGCACCAGCACGCGCCCGCGCTCGCGCGCCTGGACTTGCGGCTGGACGGTGACCAGCGTCCGGGCGGCGGCCCGCGCCACGGCGTCGTCAGCGCCTGAGGCCTCCGCCAGCAGTTGCAGGTTCATGCGGGTCGGGAAGATCACCTTGCGCTCGCCGGCCGCGGCCAGCCGCAGCGCCTCCCGCGGCTCGACCCACTCCGCATCCACGGTCTCACGGCCGTCGCAGGCCGCCAACTGGTCGTCGGGCGCCACCACCGCATAGAACCAGGTGTCGAAGCGCTTCGGCGTCAGCGGCGGCGTGATCCAGCGGGCGAACACCGTCAGCGCGTCCAGCTCCAGCTGCGCGTCGAGGTCGCGCACCACGTCCAGGAAGTGGGTCTCGCCGCGGTCGACGGCGGCCCGGACCTCCATCGGACAGGCCTCGCCGCCGATCGGCGCGCCGTTGCGCCGCCGGGCCAGCAGGATGCCCGCCTCTTCGAACACCTCGCGGATGGCGGCGATGCGCAGGGCCCGCTGGTCGCCGTCGAACGTCTCCCAGCCCAGCACGTGCTCGGCCCAGGCGGGGTCGTGGTCGCCGGCGTGGGTCTTGCCGCCCGGGAACACCAGGGCGCCGGACGCGAAGTCGATCTGATGATGGCGCTTGACCATCAGCACCTCGAAGGCGGGGTCATCGCGCAGCAGCAGGATGGTGGCGGCCGGCTTGATGTCGGCGGAGGCTGGGACGTCGCTCATGCCGCCAGCAAGTCAGGTCGGCGCGGTTCGTTCAACCCGCGCGTTGGCGCGCGTCAGGCGCTTTCGGCGGCCTGGAGGCTGTCGCGGGCCTCGCGGGAGACGCGGTCCATCTTGTCCAGCAGGTAGTCCACGTCGTCGCGGGTCGCCGAGTGCGGCTGGGTCAGGAACCGCTGCAGCAGCTTCTCCTGGAAGCGTTCGCGGTCGCGGGCGCCGCCGTCGAATTCCATGGAGTGGAAGGTGTCCACCGCCGCCCGGAAGGCCGGGAACACCCGCGCCGGCAGACCCGCCCGCTCGTAGATCGCCCGCAGGCCCAGCGGACCGGCGTCGTGGATCATCAGCCAGGTGCGGTGGTGCGGCACGCCGGCCAGTTCCGCCACCCCCCACTCGAAGAAGGTCATGTGGCCCTGCGCCAGCGCCCGCAGCAGCAGCGAGGGGGTCAGCCGCTTGCCCTGGTTCAGGTAGCTGACGAAGCCCTTAACGTCGGCGGTGCGGCCCGCCTGATCGACCAGGTCCACCGTCGCCCGCTCGGCGGAGCCGACGGCGATCTGCAGCGCGATCTCCGGCGACACCGCGTGATGGCTGATCAGGTGGTCGCGGACCTGCTCGCCGACCAGGGTGATCAGCCGCTCGCTGACCGACAGCGGCAGCACGGCGCGATAGGCCACCGCGGCCAGCACCTTCTCCGAGGTGTCGAACCGGTCGATCACGCGCTGGAGCGCCTTCTCGGCGAAGTCGGCGTTGTCGTTGGCGCAGGCGGTAATTAGCGCTCGCTCGCCGCCGGCCTCGGCCAGGGCCTCGGTGACCTTGCGCGACAGCTTCGGCCGCTTGGCGATGGCCAGCTGGCGCACCGGTCCGCCCAGCCGCACGATGTCGGCGAGGTCGTCGTCGGTGAAAGCCGGCGAGAAGCTGAGCATCGGCAGCGAGATGCTCTCGACGTCGCGGGCCAGCCGCAACGCCACCTCGCGCGGGACAAGCGGCGATTCCTTCAGGGTGACGGCAAGCGCGCGCCGCACCAGCTCGGCGGCGTCGCGGGCCATGATCCCGAGGATCTCGGCGGCCAGCTCGCGCTCCTGGTCGCTCAGCGGCAGGCGCTCGATGGAACGGCAGAGTTTCTGGGCCGCGGCCGCCCGCTCGTCGGGGGTGGCCCCTTTCACGAGCGTACGGATGTCCTCTTCCGTCAACGCCGCGCGCGTCGTCGCCATGTCCTGAGAATTCCCCCGCCCCTGCAGGACCGGAGTCCCACGAGTCGAGACTGCCATGGTTATGCTTAACGAGAGGTTGCCGGCCGAATCTGTTGATTAACCCTCGGGCGCTCCCGTCGGCCGGTAATGCTCCCCGTCCGGGCTCGCCTGGGCTAGCCTGGGGAAAACCCGGGAGGGGCGCGTGCTGCTGCAGGGCCTGAAGGTCGTCGAATTCGCCGCCTACATCGCCGCGCCGGGCGCGGCGGGCATCCTCGGCGACTGGGGCGCGGAGGTGATCAAGGTCGAGCGACCGGGCGGCGATTCCATGCGGCACGTGTTCGCCGACGTGAAGGGCGAGCTGGCCGGAAACCCCACCTTCGACCTCGACAACCGCGGCAAGCGCGGGATCGTGCTCGACATCTCCAAGCCGGAAGGCCGCGACGCCTTGGCGAAGCTGGCCGCCGACGCCGACGTCTTCATCACCAATGTCCGGCCCGCGTCCCTGAAGCGCGCCGGCCTCGACGACGCCAGCCTGCGCGCCGCCAATCCCCGGCTGATCTACTGCGTGGTCACCGGCTATGGCCTGGAAGGACCCGACGCCCACAAGCCGGGCTTCGACGTCACCGCCTTCTGGGCCCGCGCCGGGGTGGCGAACATGACGGCGCCGAAGGGGACCGATCCCTTCATGCTGCGCTCGGGCTTCGGCGACCACATCACCGCGCTCGCGACCGTCTCGGCGATCCTGGCGGGTCTCTACGAGCGCGAGCGCACCGGCGTGGGACGGCTGGTGCAGACCTCGCTGCTGGCCACCGGCGTCTACACCGTGGGATCCGACCTCGCCGTGCAGCTGAAGTTCGGCAAGCTCGCCTCCAACCGCGACCGGGCCCACCCGCTCAACCCGCTGGCCACCTTCTACAAGAGCGCCGAGGGCCGCTGGTTCGTGCACAACCCGCGCGGCGGGACCGGAGACTGGCCGACCTTCGCCGAGGTGGCCGGACGCCCGGACCTGCTCGACGATCCGCGCTTCAAGACCGGCCGCGATCGCCGCGAGAACAGCCCGCTGCTGGTCGCCGAGTTCGACGCCGCCTTCGGCGCGATGAGCTTCGAGGAGATCGCCGGCCGCCTCGACGCCGCGGACCTGGTCTGGTCGCCGGTGCAGACGCCCGCCGACGTCGCCGCCGACCCGCAGGTGGCCGCCGCCGGCGCCCTGGTGCAGGTCGAGGACGGCCAGGGCGGTACCTACGCCTCGCCGGCCGCGCCGGCCCGCTTCCCCGGCGCGGACGCCACCGTGCGCCCGCGCGCGCCGCTGCTGGGGGAACACACGCGCGAGGTGCTCGCTGAACTGGGCTACGGCCCGGGCGAGATCGAGGCCATGTTGGCGACAGGAGCGGCGGCCTAGCCGCCAGACGGACCCATGACCTATTGCCTTGGCGTTCTGCTGGCGGAGGGCTTGGTGCTGGCCTCCGATTCCCGGTCCAACGCCGGCGTCGACCAGATCGCCAGCGTGCGGAAGCTGAACCTGATGCCGCCCGCGACCGACCGGGTGATCGCCATCCAGTCCGCCGGCAACCTCGCCACCAGCCAGGCGGTGGTGACCAGCCTTCACGAGGCCTTCGGATCGGGCGACGGCGCGCGCGACCTGCGGCTCGCCAAGACCATGTTCGAGGTGGCCGGCATCGTCGGCGCCCGACTGCGCGAGGTCGTGGCCGCCGACGAGAAGTTCGTCGAGCCCTACGGTGACCCCAACGCCAGCTTCCTGGTCAGCGGCCAGATCCTCGGCGAGGCGCCGCGGCTGTTCCAGATCTACTCGGCCGGCAATTCCATCGAGGCCACGGTGCGCTCGCCCTTCCTGCAGATCGGCGAGACCAAATACGGCAAGCCCATCCTCGACCGGGTGCTCACCGCCAGCACGCCCCTGAACGAGACCGCCAGGCTCGTCCTGCTGTCCTTCGACGCGACGATGCGCAGCAACCTGTCCGTCGGTCTGCCGATCGACCTGCTGATCTATCGGGGCGACAGCTTCTCCACCGCCAACCTGGTCACGGTGGAGGACGGCGATCCGTACTGGAACACTCTGCGGCGCACCTATAGCCAAGGGCTCACGGCGCTGGTTTCGAGCCTTCCCCCGCCGCCGCCGGCCTGGGGCGCTTAGCTCTCGCTTCGCGAATCGGAGAGCAGGCGCAGCATCTCGGTCGTGAACAGCGAGCCCGCCAGCCGGGAGCCGACGCCGGCCTGGTCGGCGGGCTGCGAGCCGCGCAGGATCATCGACACCAGGGCGTCCTGCTCGCGCATGCGGTCGGCGCGGCGGGCCGAGGCGTACTGGATGAAGGCGCCGTCGTCATTGGCCGGGACGTCCGCGGACTCCACCGGCGCGCCGGCCCCGGCGGTCTTGGTGAGGTTCGCATAGACCTCGGCCACCGAAGCCGCCCGGCCGTCCCGGTAGAAGATCGACTTGTTGGCCCGCGCCGCGTCCGGGAACAGGTGCGCCGCCGTGGCCGCCGGGCTGGCCTGCACCGCCTCGATCAGCTTCGCCGAGCCCTGCGGCCCCAGGAAGTGCGCCGCGTAGAGCTCGCCGGCCGTCGGGGGGCGTCCCACCCGGCCCTTCAGGTAGGCGGCGTGGTCGGAGGCCAGTTCGCCGGCCATCAGCGAGGCGGCGTGCGGGTCGAGCCGCAGGTCCATGACCGCCTTGCGCGCCTCATCGCCGGTGACGTGATAGCGGCCGTCGCCGCCCTTGCTGATCAGCTCGGCGTAGCGAGCGTAGCCGTACTTCGAGCCGTGCTGTTTCAGGGTCGAGAGCCAGGTCTGCTCCACGAACTGGAAGAGGCCGGCGGCGGACGACGTGCCGGCCTTGGCGCCGGGGTTCATGCCGCTTTCGCGCCCGGCGGTCTTCATCAGGAACGAGAAATCCACGCCCGTGGCCTGGCTGGCGCGCTGGATCGCCGCCTCCACCACCCCACGGATTCCCTCGATCGCCATGCCTGACTCCTGGGCCAGCATGGTTAACGGGCCGCTAACCATGCCGCGAAGGTCGCCTCGGGTGGTCGTGAGGGTCCTTACAGGAGGACTTGCCAGCGGAGTTCACCCATGTAATTTATTACGCATGTGAACCACAGGAGCGCGCCGTGATCCTCCGTCAGTCCCTGCCCGTCGCACCCGCCCCGCATCGCCACCGCCTTCCGCCCCATTTCCGCATGGCGGTGGGCGTCTCGGTCGCCCTGCATCTCGCGGCCGGCTCCTATGTCGTCTACATGAAGTTCAACTCGCCGCCGCAGCTTCCGCCACCGGCGGAGCGCATCATCCAGGTCCCGATCATCGACTGGCCGGCGAAGCCGCCGGAGGCGCCGCCGGTCGCCAAGCCGGTGACGCCGCTTCATCCGCCGATCCAGCGCAACCTGCCGATTCCCGAGCCGGTCCCGGTGGCGCCGATCGACAGGCTCACGCCCCCGGCCATCGAGCCGGTCCGGACCCTGGACCCGCCGCCACCTCCTCCGGAGGCCGCGCCGAGCGCGCACAGCGTCATCCAGCCCACCTGGCTGCGCAAACCCAGCGCCGAGGACATGGCCCGCTACTACCCCGAGCGCGCCCAGCGCCGCGGCCTCGTGGGCGCCGCCACCCTCGCCTGCTCGGTCACCGCGGCGGGCCAGGTGCGGGACTGCCGCGTCGCCGCGGAGACCCCGGCCAACGAGGGCTTCGGCGACGCCGCCCTGAAGCTCGCCCGGTTCTTCCGCATGAGCCCGCAGACCCTGGACGGTCGGCCGGTCGACGGCGGCGTGGTCAACATCCCGATCCGCTTCAACCTGGCGGGCTAGTAGCTCTTCGGCAGCTTCAGCACGCGTTCGGCGATGTAGTTGAAGACCATCTCGCGGCTGATCGGCGCGAGCCGGGCGATCATCGACTCGCGGAAGTAGCGCTCGACGTCGAATTCCTTGGCGTAGCCCATGCCGCCGTGGGTCAGCACCGCGGTCTCGCAGGCGTTGAAACCGGCCTCGCCGCCGAGGTACTTCGCGGCGTTGGCCTCCGCCCCGCACTCCCGGCCGGCGTCGAACAGGGCCGCGGCCTTGAAGGCCATCAGGTTGGCGGCTTCCAGCTCCGCCCAGGCCTTGGCGAGCGGATGGGCCACGCCCTGGTTCTGGCCGATCGGCCGGCCGAACACCACGCGTTCCCGGGCGTAGGCCGCGGCCCGCTTCAGCGCCGCCCGGCCGAGGCCCACGGCCTCCGCCCCGAACAGCACCCGCTCGGGGTTCAGCCCCTCCAGCAGGTAGTAGAAGCCCCGCCCTTCCTCGCCCACCAGGTCGTCGGCCGGGACCGGCAGGTTGTCGATGAAGACGCTGTTCGACTCCACCGCCTTGCGGCCCATCTTCGGGATCGGAGTGGCCTGGATCCGGCTGCGGTCGAAGTCGGTGTAGAACAGGCTGAGGCCCTCGGTGGACTTCTTCACCTGGTCGCGCGGCGTGGTGCGGGCGATGATCAGGATCTTGTTGGCCCGCTGGGCCGAGGTGGTCCACACCTTCCGCCCGTGGATGAGATAGCCGTCGTTGGTGCGCTCGGCGCGGGTGGTCAGGCTGGTGGTGTCGAGGCCCGCGTCCGGCTCGGTGATGCCGATGCAGAGCTTGTCTTCGCCCGAGATCAGCCGGGGGATCAGCCGCTTCTTCTGGTCCTCGGTCCCGAACTTCGCCAGCGGCATGGGGCCGAAGATGTTCAGGTGCAGGGCGCTGGCGCCGGTGAACCCCGCCCCGGACTCGGTCACCGCCTGCATGGCGATCGCCGCCTCGGTCAGCCCCAGGCCCGAGCCGCCCAGCGCCACCGGCATCGCCGCGCCCAGCCAGCCCGCTTCGGCCATCGCGGCGACGAAGTCCTCCGGGAACCGGCCGCTCTCGTCGGTTCGCCGCCAGTAGTCGGCGTCGAAGCGCGAACAGAGCCGCAGCACGCCCTCGCGGATCGCCTCCTGCTCGTCGGTGAACCAGAAGCCGTTCATGCGCCCCCCCGAAACCGCGCAGGGTCCAGCCTGCCGGCATAGGGGCCAAGCTCACGCCCGGTCACGCAAGCGGCGATGGTCTGCGCCACCAGCGGCGCCAGCAGCCAGCCGTTGCGCCGCGCGCCCGTCGCCAGAAGCACGCCGGGCGTCGCGCTCGCGCCCACCAGCGGCAGGCCGTCCGGCGTCGCCGCCCGCACCCCGGCGAACAGCTCGTGCGGCGCGCCCGCGACCGCCGGGAACAGCCGCGCGCCGGCCGCGGCCAGCGGCTCGACCTTGGCGGGGTCGATCGCCGGGTCCGCCACGCCCGGCTCCATGGTCGCGCCGATCGCCAGCCCGCCCTCGGCCGGCACGGCGTAGACGCCCTCGCCGCGCACCGTCACGCCGCCGCCCCTTGGCGCGGCGATCCGCAGGATGTGGCCCTTGATCGGCGTCAGCACCGCCAACTCCGGCGCCAGGTCGGCGAGGCCTTGGGCCGCGCCGGTGGCGATCACCAGGATGTCCGCCGCCCCGCGGTCGGCGACGGCCTCCCGGCGGAACGCGACGCCCGCGGCGGCCGCCGCCAATCTCAGCGCCGCGAGCCCCGCGCGAGGGTCCAGCCGCCAGTCCTCGCGGCTGAGCAGCATGGCCTCGAGCGCACCCGACAGGCCGGGCGCCAGGTCCTCGGCGGTCGTGCGCGGGAGTTCGGTGGGATGCAGCCCGAGGCGCGTCACGCCGGCCGCCACCTCGGCGATCCACGCGCCCCGCCCGGCGGCCAGGGCGCCCGCCCGGTCGAGCCTCACGCCGGACCGCGCCTCCAGGGCCGGCCAGAGGTCGCGCGCGGCCAGCAACAGGTCGAAGTGCGCCGCCGCCTCCGCATCGAGCACCGCCTCGAACACCGGCGCCAGCATGCCGGCCGCCACGCCGGAGGCGTTGGCGAAGGGTTCGGCCGGATCCCAGACCGTGACCTCGCAGCCCGCATCGGCCAGCGCCAGGGCGCAGCTCAGCCCCAGCGCGCCCGCCCCCGCCACCGTCACCTTCGCCGCGCTTTGCATGCGCCTAACGAGCGGTCCGGACAGCGAAAATCAAGAGGAACCGGCTCAGACCACGCGGGTTCAATGGCCAGTCGGGGCGATCCTGCCCTATCCGAACACGGAGAGCGACCATGGCCACAGCCACTACCTCGAGCGGCGGCAAGAAGAGCGCCTCGACGAAATCCGCCGCCAAAAGGGCGCCTGCGAAGAAGACCGCCGCCTCCGCCGCCCGCGCGCAAGACGCCGTCGCCCTGCTGAAGGCCGACCACCGCGCGGTCGAAAAGCTGTTCAGCCAGTTCGAACAGGCCAAGGACGACGACCGCAAGGGGCAGATCGCCGCCCAGATCTGCATGGAGCTGCGCGTCCATACCCAGATCGAGGAGGAGATCTTCTACCCCACGAGCCGCGAATTCCTGAAGGACGACGACATCGTCGACGAGGCGGTGGTCGAGCATGCCGCCGCCAAGGACCTGATCGCCGAGATCGAGGCCATGCAGCCCGGCGAAGACCTCTTCGACGCCAAGGTCACCGTGTTGCAGGAGCAGATCGAGCACCACGTCGAGGAGGAGGAAAAGGAATTCTTCCCGCAGGTCCAGAAGACCGACATGGACCTGAAAGCCATCGGCCAGCAGATGAAGGCCCGCAAGGATGAGCTGATGGCGCAGATAGATGGTGGCCAAGGCCGCGCCGTCCAGTAGGCCGACCGGGCGGATGGCCGAAGCCCTCGATCCGCCCTGCCGCCAGCGGTGGACGAACCGGCGACGTTCGTCCGCCGCGAGGCGTGCGGCCGTCACCGCCATATCGCCGCTTCGGTCGCGCCGCGAGCAGTTCGGCGACGTCGGCGCCGCCTAGGCTTGGCCGTCGTTCGCCTCTAGGCTCGTCATGTCGCCGCCAGGCCGCAGGTGAAAAATGATCCCCTCCGTCAAGGTGCGTTACGAGGACCGCCATGGCGGCCGCGTGGCCTTCGTCTGCATCGACCGGCCGGAGAAGCTCAACAGCCTCTCGGCGGAGATCATGCGCGCCTTCACCGACCTGTTCCACGGCCTGGCCGCCGACCTCCACCTGCGCGCCGTCGTGCTGACCGGCGCGGGATCAAAGGCCTTCATCGGCGGCGCCGACATCCAGGAGATGGCCGCGCTTTCCGGACCGGCCGAAGCGCGGGCCTTCATCGCCCTGGTGCACGGCTGCTGCCGCGCGATCCGCGCCGTTCCGGTCCCGGTGATCGCCCGGATCAACGGCTTCTGCCTCGGCGCCGGCCTGGAGGTGGCCGCGTCCTGTGACCTGCGCCTGGCCGCCGACACCGCGGTGTTCGGGATGCCCGAGGTCAAGCTCGGCCTGCCGTCGGTGGTGGAGGCCGCGCTCCTGCCGTCGCTGATCGGCTGGGGCCGCGCGCGGCGCATCCTCTACACCGGCGAGACCTTCGGAGCGGCCGAGGCCCTGGCCTGGGGCCTGGTGGAGGAGGTGCACGCGCAGGCGCTGATGGACGCCGCCGTCGAGGACCTGATCGACAAGCTGCTGGACGCCGAACCGCGCGCCGTCCAGCTGCAGAAGGCGCTGATGCAGCGCTGGGAGGAACTCCCTGTCTCCGGCGCGATCCAGGCCGGGATCGAAGCCTTCGAGGACGCCTGGACGACCGACGAGCCGTCGCGCGCCATGGCCGCCTTCCTGGCTCGCCGGCAGTCGGCCAAGAAGTCCGGGCGCTGAGGGGCGCTGGCTAGGTCTTGCCGCTGGCCACTGCGGCGGTGTCCGGTTCGTGCAGGTAGAGCCGCCGCACGATCACCAGCAGGACCACCGCCAGCGGCGTGGCGAACACCACGCCGAGCGCCCCGAACAGCAATCCGAACGCCAGAACCGAGAACAGGGTGAGCGCCGGCGGCACCGAAACCACGCGCCGCTGGATCAGCGGGATCAGGACGTGACCTTCGAACTGGTGGACGGAGACGTAGAACAGCAGCGTCCAGGCGACCGTCTGCGGTCCGAGCGTGACCGCCAGCAGCAGCGCGGGCAGGGCCGACACCGCCGCCCCGACGATCGGCACGAACTCCGCAATCCCGCTCAACAGGCCCAGCGCCAGCGGCGCGGGCAGGCCCAGCAGGACGGCGCCGATGGCGGTCAGGACGCCCATGGTCAGCATGGCGAGGCCGGTGCCCACCAGCCATCGGCGCAGCGCCACCCCGATATCCTCGACCGTGTGGGTGACCGCCTCTCGCGCGGCGGACGGAACCAGCTTGAGGAGGTTGCCGACATAGAGCTGCGGCTGGGCGGCGAAATAGACTCCCGCGACCACCACCACCACGCACTCCGCGATCGCGCCCAGGCCAGATCCGGTGATCCGGCCGATACGGCTGGCGATCGGCCCAAAACCGGCCATGCTGAGGCCGCTGGCCTGATGCAGCCGGTCGAGCAGCCACTGGCCGACTTCATAGGTCGAGATCTGCCGCTGAGCGGCCGCCCAGGCCGCGGGCAAGGCGTGTTGCAACTGGGTCAGTTGCAGAGAAACCTGCGCGCCCACGAACCAGGCCACCCCGGCGATCAGGACGATCAGGGCCGCCACCGTGACGCCCAGCGACCAGCCCGCGTCCAGCGGCGTGCGCCTGCGGATCGGATCGGCCAGCGCTGTCAGGAGCACCGCGACCAGCGACGCGCCGAACGCCAGCAGGAAGACGTGCAACCAGCGCAGCAGGATCAGCGCCAACGCCGCCACCGCCACGGCGATCAGCAGCTTATGGACGTACGGGACGAGGTCTTCGGAGCGCGGGGCGCTGGGTCGCGGCGGCATGTCCCGAGCCTCGCCCTTGTCTCGCGCCTTCACAATGCCAAATGCGTTTCGCCCCAGCCCTGATGCCATTCCGGCTCGCCGGCGTAGCGCTTGGCCAGGAAGTCGACGAACACCCGCACCTTGGCGGCGAGGTGGCGAGCATGCGGATAGACGGCGTGGACGTGGATCAGCTCCGGCTCGAAATTGCACAGCAGCGGCACCAGCCGCCCGGCGCGCAGGTCCGCGGAGGCGGCGAACGCCGGCGTGCGGGTGATGCCGAAGCCTGACCGCGCCGCCGCCACGCAGGCGTCCGCGCCGCTGAACCGCAGCCGGCCATGCACCCTAACGTCGCGGTAGTCGCCATGCCGCCCGAACCGCCAGACGAGCGGATCGGGAAGGTTGGTGTCGATGACCGCCTCGTGCTGCGAGATGTCCTCCAGGGCCTGCGGAACCCCGGCCCGCTGCAGGTAGCTCGGCGAGGCGCAGGTCACCATGCGCACGGCGGCCAGCTTGCGCGCGACCAGCGAAGAGTCCGAGAGCTGGCCGATCCGCACCGCCACGTCGAAGCCCTCCTCCACCAGGTTGACCATCCGGTCGGTGGCGGAGACGTCCATCGACACGTCCGGATAGGCGGCGGCGAAGTCCAGCAGGGCCGGCGTCAGCTGGGTGGCGCCGAACGACACGGGCGCCGAGATCTTCAGCAGGCCGCGCGGTCCCGTCTGGTCGCGCACCGAGGTGTCCAGAGCCTCGAAGTCCTCGAGCAGCAGCCGGGCCCGTTCCAGATAGGCGCGGCCGGTGTCGGTCAGCGAGACGTCCCGCGTCGTGCGGTTCAGCAGGCGCGCGCCCAGCCGGTTCTCCAGCCGCGCCACCAGCTTCGAGACCTGGGCGCTGGACACCCCCAGGCGCTTGGCGCCTTGCGTGAAGCTGCGGGCGTCGGCGACCGCGGCGAAGGCGCTCATCTCGTCAAAGCGGTCCATGGGACTGTTTCCTATTCAGAACTATATTGGTTCTGCATGGCCTGATTATCAACTGCGCGGACGGGACCATCTTAGCCGGGCAATCACCCGTAGGAGGGATACCCCATGTCTCAACCCCGTACCGTCGCCGTCGTCGTCGGCAGTCTTCGCAAGGACTCCGTTAGCCGCAAGGTCGCCAAGGCGTTCGCCGCGCTGGCCCCGAAGAACCTGAAGTTCGACTTCGTCGAGATCGGCGACCTGCCGCACTTCGACCAGGACCTGGAGTCCGATCCGCCGGCCCAGTGGACCGCCTTCCGCAATCGCGTGTCGGCCGCCGACGCCGTGCTGTTCGTCACGCCCGAGTACAACCGCTCGGTCCCCGGCGTCCTGAAGAACGCCATCGACGTCGGTTCGCGCCCCTATGGGGCCAGCGCCTGGAACGCCAAGCCCGGGGCGGTGATCAGCGTCTCGCCCGGCGGCATCGGCGGCTTCGGCGCCAACCACCACCTGCGCCAGTCGCTGGCCTTCCTGAACGTGCCCCTGCTCAGCCAGGAAGCCTATGTCGGCAACGCCTTCGCGCTGTTCGACGAGACCGGCGAGCTGGTGAACGAGTCTACCACCGAATTCCTGCGCGGCTATGCTCACGCGTTCGCCGAGTGGGTCGAACGCATCGCGGGCGACACGGTGGAGCGCAAGGCGGCCTAGGAGGTCCTGTCCATGACCCTTCCGACCTACTTCATCCCGCACGGGGCGGGTCCCTGCTTCTTCATGCCGTGGACCCGCGGCCCCGCCGACACCTGGGACAAGACGGCGGCCTGGCTGAAGGGCCTGGTCGCCACCCTGCCCGAGCGTCCCAAGGCCATCCTCATCGTCTCCGGCCACTGGGAGGAGCCGGCGTTCACCGTCGGCGCCTCCCCCGCGCCGCCCTTGATCTTCGACTACTTCGGGTTCCCGCCCGAGACCTACCGCCTGACCTTCGACGCGCCGGGCTCGCCCGAGCTGGCGCATCGGGTGCGCGACCTGCTGGCGGCCGCCGGCCTGCCGGCTGCGGAGGACCCCGACCGCGGCTACGACCACGGGGTGTTCGTGCCCCTGAAGCTGGTGACGCCGGACGCCGACATCCCGGTCGTGCAGCTGTCGCTGAAGGCCGGCCTCGACCCGGCCGAGCATCTGGCCGCCGGCCGGGCGCTGGCCCCGCTGCGCGACGAAGGCGTGCTGATCGTCGGCTCCGGGATGAGCTGGCACAACATGCGCGGCTTCTCGCCGGCGTTCACGGCGAAGTCGGAGGCCTTCGACAGCTGGCTGTCCGAGGCCCTGGCCGACCCGACCCGGCGCGAGGAGGCCGTCCGCCACTGGTCGCAGGGCCCTTACGCCCGTGAAGCCCACCCGCGGGAGGAGCACCTCGCGCCGCTGTTCGTGGCGGCCGGCGCCGCCGAGGGCGAACCGGGCCGGCACGCCTTCCGCGACGTGGCCATGGACGTGGTGATCTCGGGCTACGAGTTCGGCGCGCCGGTGACGGCGAACGCCTGATCCCGCTCTCCTGCGAGCGGCCGGAGGTCTTCCTGGCGGCGTCTCACACACCCGCCGTCGGGAAGGCCTCCGCGTCCGGGCTTAAGCGACCGCCGAGGCCTTCGAGCCGCCCGGCGACGCCAGGGCGGTCTTCAACGCGGCGAACAGCCGGCCCGCCTCGATCGGCTTGGCGACGAAGCCGTCCATGCCGGCGGCGATGTAGGCCTGGACCTGGTGATCCATGGCGTTGGCGGTGAGCGCGACGATCGGCGTCCGCGCCCTGCCCTGTTCGGCCTCCAGCCGGCGGATGATCGCCGTCGCGCCGGGGCCGTCCATCACCGGCATCTGCACGTCCATCAGGATCAGGTCCCAGGGCTCCCGCTCCCAGGCGTCGACCGCCGCCCGGCCGTCGAACACCATCACCGGCTCGACCCCCAGCTGCGCCAGGAGCGTCCTGAGCACCAGCTGGTTCATGCTGTTGTCTTCCGCAGCCAGGACCCGCAGCGCGCCGATCCGATCACCGAGCTCCGCCGCCGCGCGGCCCTCAAGGCGCCCCTTGGCCGTCCGGCCCAGCTTCTCCAGCGGCAGGGTGATGGTGAAGGTCGCGCCTTCGCCGGGACGGCTCGCCACCGCGATGTGGCCGTCCATCAGGTCGGTAAGGTCGCGGCAGATGGCCAGGCCCAGTCCCGTGCCGCCGTAGCGGCGGGTGGTCGAGGCGTCCGCCTGTTCGAACTTGCGGAACAGCTGCTTCTGCTGATCGGCGGTCATGCCGATGCCGGTGTCCGCCACCGTCAGCGTCAGCCCCTTGCGTGACCGGTCGACGCTCACCTTCACGTTCCCCGCCTCGGTGAACTTCAGCGCGTTGGAGAGCAGGTTGTGCAGGATCTGGCGCACCCGCAGGGCGTCGCCGCGATAGGTGCCCCGCGCCGCCGGCCGCACCTCCAGCTCGAAGGCCAGGCCCTTGTTGTCGGCCACCGCCGAGAAGGTGGCGTGCGCGCCCTTGGCCAGGTCGCCGACGTCGAACTCGCCGTCTTCCAGCACCAGCTTTCCAGCCTCGATCTTCGACAGGTCGAGCAGGTCGTTGAGGATGGCCAGCAGCCCTTCCCCCGACTGGCGGATCACCTCCAGCCGCTCGCGCTGCACCGGGCACAGCGCGTCGGCGGCCATCGCCTGGGCCATGCCGAGCACGCCGTTCAGCGGGGTGCGGATCTCGTGGCTCATGGTCGCCAGGAAGGCGCTCTTGGCGTGGTTGGCGCTCTCCGCCCCCTCCTTGGCCTGGATCAGCGCCTGCTCCTGCGCCTTGCGATGGGTGATGTTCTGCAGCGCCCCGACCATGCGGAGCGGCTCGCCGTCCGGGCCGCGGATGACGCGGGCGGTCCCGGCGGTCCAGACTTCCCGCCCGTCGCTGCGCGCGACGCGATACTCAGGATGATGCGGGCCGCCTTCGGCGACGTGCCGTTCCCAGGACGCGATCACACCCGGCCGGTCGCGGGGATCGACGGTGCTCCAGAGGTCGCGCGCCAGCTCCTGGTAGGTCTTCGGTTCGCTGAAGAAGGTGTCCTCGGCCCCGACCTTGACCAGCTCGCGCCGTACGAAATCCAGCTCCCAGACGTGGATGTCGGCGATCTGCAGGGCCAGCTTCAGCCGCTCCTCGGAGCGCTCCGTGCGCTCCAGCGCCTCCACCATGTCGGTGATGTCGTGCGACAGCAGGATCAGGCCGCCGATTTCGCCCGCCGCATCGCGCCAGGGCGCGACCTCGGCCCGGAGCCAGCCCATCCGGCCGTCGGGACGCGGCGCCGCCACGCGGTCGGCGCTGACGCTCTCGCCGCCAAGGCACCGCTCCAGGGGCTCGCGCCAGCGCTCGTAGACGTCCGGCGCAAGGTCGAACAGCGAGCGGCCGAGGATCTTCTGGCCCTCCAGGCCGCGGCTCTTCAGCCACGGCGGGCTGCCGCCCAGCACCCTCATCTCGCGATCGGTGAGCACCAGCGAGACCGGGGCGGCGGCGACGATGGCCGCCAGGGTGCGGCGCGCGACGTCGCGTTCGCGGGTGGAGGCCTCGCGGGCCCGGTTGGCGTTCACCCGCGACCATTCGTCGGCGACGAAATCGGCCAGGTCCTGCAGCCGTCCGGCCAGCTGGACGTCATGCGGCCGCGGCTGCAGCCCAGCCACGGCGAGCACGCCTGGGACGGAGCCGTCCTCCAGCCGGATCGGCGCGGCGGCGTAGAACCGCGCGTAGGGCGGGCCCTTGACGGCGGCGAGGTCGCAGAAGCGGGGATCCTGGCTGGCGTCGCCGACCCAGAGCAGACGGTTCTCGGCGACGGCGATGCTCGCGGCCGGCGCCTCCGGCGGCATCTGCCCCTCGGGATCGTGGCTGCGCCAGGCGGGCCCGTCACCGACCAGGATGATCTGGGCGTCGCAGTTCCCGAACAGGGTCCGGCCGAGGCGGCGCGCGCGATCGAACACCGGACCGGAATGTTCGAGCTCCGGCGGCCGCGTCGCGACCGTCCGCGCCTTGTCGCGCCCCATCGACTTCCCCCGCGGGCGGATCGCCCTGCCGCACAATGTTCTGCGACCTAGGTTAAAGTCGCCTTAGCCGGCCTCTGCGCGGGCTGCGGCGAGGTGATGCAGCACGATCCCGCTGGTGGTGGCGACGTTGAGGGAATCGAAGCCGCCGGCCATGGCGATTCCCACCGTGCGGGTGCGCGCAAGCACCTGCGGCGCCAGGCCCGGTCCCTCGGCCCCGAACAGCACCGCGGTCCGCGCCGCCGGCCGCCAGGCCCGCAACTCCGTCTCGCCCTGCGGCGACAGCGCCACCACCTCGAAACCGGCGCCGGCGAGCGCCTGCACGAGGTCGGTCCCGCGGTCCAGCTGGGCGAACGGCGTGGTCAGCGCCGCGCCCACCGAGACCCGGATGGCCTTGCGATAGAGCGGGTCGCAGCAGTCGGCGTCCAGCAGCACCGCATCGGCGCCGAAGGCCGCGGCGTTGCGGAACAGCCCGCCCATGTTGTCGTGGTTGGCGATCGCGCACAGCCCGACCACCAGGGCCTGCGGCGGCAGGCCGGCCAGCAGCGCCTGGGCGGCGCGCGGCGCCCGCTCGCCCAGGGCGAGGATGCCGCGGTGGATGGGAAAGCCGGCGATGGCGTCCATCACGCCCTGGCTCGCAACATAGACCGGGACGGTCGCCGGCAGTCCCGCGAGCACGTCCTCCAGCGCCCCAACCCGCGCCTCGGCCAGCAGGACGGAGCGCAGCGGATGGCGGCCGCCGCGCACCAGCTTCTCCAGCACCACCCGTCCCTCGGCCACGAACAGGCCTTCGCGGCCGGCAAGATCGCGCTCGCGAACCGCGCGGTAGCCTTCGATCCGCGGGTCGTCCGGGTCGGCGACGTGGACGATCATTCAAAGGCGGTCCTGCTGACGGCGCGAGCGTGCGCCGCGTTCCTTAGCCGCCGCCGGCGCCGCCCTCCAGCGCATCCAGCACCGGGGCGATCTCCTCCAGCAGCTCACGCGCCAGGAAACCCAGCCGCCCGATCCGCCGGCTCAGGCGCACCCCGGCCTGGCCGTGGACGAACACGCCCCAGGCTGCGGCCTGCGCCGGCGAGGCCCCGCGCGCGAGCAGGCCGGCGATGATCCCGGCCAGCACGTCGCCCGAGCCGGAGGTGGCCAGGCCCACCGCGCCACCCTCGTGCCGCCACGCAGCGCCGTCCGGCGTCACCACGAAGGTCACCGCGCCCTTCAGGGCCACCACCGCCTTGAGGTCCGCCGCGGCGCTGCGGGCGGCGGCCAGCGGGTCCGCCTGGATCTGCGCCTTCGTGCGGCCGGTGAGCGCCGCCATCTCCCCGGCGTGGGGCGTCAGCACCATCCGTCCGCCGCGCAGCCGGGCGCGGGCCGGATCGTCGGCCAGCCCGCGCATGGCGGCGGCGTCCACCACCACCGCGGGCCCGTCGCCCTCCAGCAGCCGCAGCGCCAGCTCACCGGCCGAGCCCTCGTCGAGCATGCCCGGACCGATCACCGCCGCGTCGCACCGCTGCAGGGCCTCGGCGAGGTCCGCGGCGGCGTCCGGCGACAGCTCGCCGGTCCCGGTCTCGGCGGCCGGGAACACCCGCGCCTCGGGCACGGCCAGGGCCAGGGCCGGGGCGAGACTGCGGGGCGCGCCAATCTGCAGCTTGCCGGCCCCTGCCCGCAGCGCCGCCACGGCGGTGAGCAGGGTCGCGCCGGCCACCTGCGCGCCGCCGGCCAGCACCAGCACCCGCCCGCGGACCTCCTTGTCGCCGTCGTCGGACACCGGCGGCGGCGGCCAGCCGCGCAGCAGCTCGGGGGTGATCTCGGTCGCGCCGGTCATCGGGCGGCGACAGCGGCGTCCGGCTCGCTGGTCACCGGCGCGCCGGCCTGCTCCAGCGGGGCGGTGAAGTTGTAGCGGAACAGCTTCAGCTCCCCGTTCGGCCCGCAGGCCCGGTCCAGGCGGTATTCGGTGATCGAGCAGTTGGCCACTTCCCCGGCCCGATCGATGTCCAGGATCTCCGCCTCGGTCATCTGCTCCAGCAGGTAGCGCATGCAGAGCACCACCACCTGGTGGCTGACGATCATCACCCGCCGCTCCGCATAGTGCAGCGACAGGGTGTCCAGGGCGCTGCGCAGCCGCAGGATCACGTCGCACCAGCTCTCGCCGCCCGGCGGCCGATGATAGAACTTGCCCAGCAGCCGCCGGAACTCGGCCTGGTCGGGATAGAGCTCGCCGATGCCATGGCGGGTCAGCCGGTCGAGCACGCCGAACTCCTTCTCCCGCAGGCGCTCGTCCGGTGTCGGCCGGTGCGCATCGGGCGAAAAGCCGCCGCACCCGCGGGCGACGTCGGCGGTGCGCAGGGCCCGCAGGTAGGGCGATGTCAGCACCACCTCGGGCCGCTCGTCTTCGGGCTGGGCGGCGAACCACTGGCCCAACGCGCAGGCCTGCGCCTCGCCCAGCTTCGACAGCGGCACGTCCACGTCGCGCTCGGCGATGTCGATCCGCCCCAGCCCGGCCGCGTCGGCCCGATCGCGGGCCACATTGCCGGCGCTCTCGCCGTGCCGAACGATCCACAGCCGCTCCGGCCACCTCGACGCCACGTGATCTCCTTCGCTCAGGTCGTCCTCAAGGTTGAGCAAACGCCAGCCCGGGCGATGGGCTCCGGCGAACCGACCGCCCAAGGCGCTTTTCGCCGCCGGCCTGCCCCGGTGCGGCGATCACGAAACCGCGTGAAGCGGCTCTACAAAATTGACGCAGGCGTCATCTTCGGGCTACCCATGGTGTAACGACCGGAGGAAGACCATGGCTGACGGAAACATCGCGCAGCTCAAGAACGCCCGCGAGCAGGCCTATTCGACACCGCTGGAGGACCTGAACCCGGCCCAGCCGGAGCTCTTCCAGGCCGATACCATGTGGCCGATCTTCGAACGCCTGCGGAAGGAAGCTCCGGTCCACTACACCCGCGAGCACGAGTTCGGCCCCTACTGGTCGATCACCAAGTACAACGACATCATGGCGATCGACACCAATCACCAGGTGTTCTCGTCCGAGGGCGGCATCACCATCGCCGAGCAGACGCAGGGCGAAGGCCCGTTGCCGATGTTCATCGCCATGGACCCGCCCAAGCACGACGCCCAGCGCAAGACGGTGAGCCCCGCGGTCTCGCCGATGAACCTGCAGGTCATGGAGCCGCTGATCCGCGAGCGGGCCGCCAAGATCCTCGACAGCCTGCCGATCGGCGAGGAGTTCGACTGGGTCGACAAGGTGTCCAAGGAGCTCACCGGCATGACGCTGGCGACGCTGTTCGGCATGCCGCAGGAGGACCGCCGCCAGCTGATCTACTGGTCAGACGTGGTCACCGCCGCGCCCGGCCAGGGCCTCGTCGACACCATCGAGCAGAAGATGGCGATCTTCGTCGAATACCACGCCTACTTCACCAAGCTCTGGAACGAGCGGGTGAACACCGATCCGACCGGCGACCTGGTCTCCATGCTGGCGCACGGCGAGGCGACCCGGAACATGGAGCCGCGCGAGTACTTCGGGAACATCGTCCTGCTGACCGTGGGCGGCAACGACACCACCCGCAACACCATCTCCGGCTCGGTGCTGGCGCTGAACCAGAACCCGGACCAGTACAAGAAGCTACGCGAGAACCCGGGCCTGATCCCCTCGATGGTCTCCGAGACCATCCGCTGGCAGACGCCGCTCGCCCACATGCGCCGCCGCGCGCTGCAGGACTTCGAGTTCCAGGGCAAGACCATCCGCAAGGGCGACAAGGTGATCATGTGGTACGTCTCGGGCAACCGCGACGACGAGGTGATCGAGAACCCGAACGCCTACATCATCGACCGCGAGCGGCCGCGGACCCACATCTCCTTCGGCTTCGGCATCCACCGCTGCGTCGGCAACCGGCTGGCCGAACTGCAGCTGAAGATCATCTGGGAAGAGATCCTCAAGCGCTTCCCGACCATCGAGGTGGTGGGCGAGCCCAAGCGCGTCTACTCGACCTTCGTGAAGGGCTACGAGACCCTGCCGGTGGTGATCCCCACCCGCAACTAGTCCAGCGCCGCCGGCCGGTCGGGGAAGGCCAGCTCCTCGCGGGCACGCCAGGCGTCGGTGACGAAGTTGACGATCATCGAGCGGCGCACGCCCTCGATCGTCCGCGGCTCGAAACCGTGCCAGGTGCGATCCGAGGGCACGAAGGCGATGGCGGTGTTCCAGCCGAACGGGATGCGCTCGGTCCAGGCCCCCGGCCCCAGGTAGAGGTCCGTCCCGAGTCCTTCCTGGCCCGCCCCACCAAACTGGAACAGCAGGGTGAAGGTCTTCACGCCGAGGTCGGTATGCGGCTCCAGCCAGAAGCCGTCGACGTCGAGCGCGTACTCGATCCGCAGGAAGCTCCCCACCAGTAGCGCGCCGGTGAGCATCATGACCGCGCGCAGCACCGCCGCGCTCTGAAAGGCCTCGGCCACCGCCCGCGCCTGCGGAACCTCGTCGAGGACCTGGCCGGCGAAATACCGCCGCGTCGGATTGTGCAGCTCCCGCCGGCCGGAGATCCCGCCCAGGTCAGGCGCGGTGAAGGGCAGCGCCGCCAGCTGCCGCGCCACGGCCTCCGGCAGCAGGCGGTCGAGCCGCCAGTTGGGGAACGGCCGGTCCCGATAGGCCGCGCGCGCCAGGCTGGACCTGATGGACTGGGCGACCTCTGCGGCCACAGCGATCTGCGGGCTGGCCAGCGACATGCGATCCCTTCGCACCCCCGCGGACAGATGACACGGCTTCCGGCCTCGACGCCTTAACCCATGATGCGGTTCAGCGGTCTTCCGGCCGCTCCCGCACCCGCACGATCAGCGACTGGCTGGCGGTGGCCATCAGCTCCCCGTCCTGGGCGAACAGATACATGGCGCCGTGGCCGAAGCCGCCGTGCACCCCGTGGATGCGGATGTCGCAGAGCACCCATTCGGTCGGCACGATCCGCCGCACGCGGATGGTGTTGTCCAGACTGTTGCCGCCGGCGTTGCGGCCGAGGGCGTTGCCGATCCCCGAGGGCACGAAGTCGGCCATGATCGCCAGCATGGAGGCGTCGATGGCGAACCGTTCCCGCGGCCGGATCCAGAGCAGGGAGCGGCCGTCCTCCTCCGGATTGCCCTCCCGCGCCTTGCCGTAGCGGCCCTTCGCCACCCGCACCTCGATCCGGCTGTGCAGGGCCTCGCCGTCGCCGCGCCAGTGGTCGGCCGGGTCGCAGTCCTCCGGCCGCGGCGCCTCGGGCATCGGCAGCCATTGTTCCGAGATCTCGCTCGGGCGGCTGCCGAGGGCGGCGTTGACGGTGAAGATCTCCTTGTCGTCCACGTGGCCGACGACGCGGGCCTGGGTGATGTGCTTGCCCACCGCCGGGGTCCAGACGTCCAGGTCCACGATGCTGGGCGGCCGGGCGTAGGAGAGGTACTGCGCGGTCGCCCAGACCACCGGCCGGCCGCAGGTCCGCTCCATGGCTCCGATCGCCGAGGCCAGGCCGACGCCGCCGAACATGAACAGGTTGTCCGGCGGTCCGACGCAGACCGCCGGCGAGAGCGGCATGAACCACCGATGCGGGTTGTGCGTGGCGCGCAGGTCGAAGAAGAGGTTGTCCATGCCGCTTCTTGAGCGCGGCCGTAGCGGGTCGCAAGTCTCAAAGCTGCGCGCCCGCGGCAGGACGCCTATATGGGTCCGGAACGCCCCAGGAGCCGCCGATGCCCGCCAAGACCGTCATCGCCCAGCATGCCGCCTACCGCGACGACATTGGCGACCTCATCACCCGCCGGCCGGTGCCCGGCCCGGGCGTGGAGCAGGTCGATCCCTTCCTGTTCCTGAACCACCACGGACCGCAGACCTACGGCCCCGACAACAACGGCCTGCCGTTCGGGCCGCACCCGCATCGCGGCTTCGAGACGGTGACCTTCATCCTCGACGGCGAGCTGGCCCACCGCGATTCCGCCGGCCACGAAAGCGTCATCCGCGCGGGCGGCGTGCAGTGGATGACCGCCGGCTCGGGCCTGGTGCACGAGGAGGTCTCGCCGGAGGACTTCAAGCGCCAGGGCGGCCCCATGGAGATCCTGCAGCTGTGGGTCAATCTGCCCGGTCGGCTGAAGATGAGCACGCCGCACTATGTGGGCGTCCAGGCCGACCAGATCCCCGCCCTCACCGCCGACCAGGGCCGCGCCACCGTCAACCTGATCTCCGGCGCCTGGGGCGGGCAGACGGGTCCGATCAGTTCGCTCACCGGGATTTTCATGACCACCATCGACCTGAAGGCGGCCGGCCGGGTCGGCTTCGGCTCGCTCGCCGGTCGCAACGTCTTCCTCTACGTGGTCCGCGGCCAGGTCGGCGTGAACGGCATCGCCGCGGCGCCCTGGAACCTGGTGCAGCTCGATCTGGACGGCGACATGGTCGAGATCGTCGCCGACGAAGACGCCTTCGTGGTGTTCGGCCACGGCGAGCCGATCAACGAGCCGGTGGTGGCCCACGGTCCCTTCGTGATGAACACCCGCGAGGAGATCGTGCAGGCGATCCGCGACTACCAGGCGGGCCTGTTCGACGCGGTCAGCGCCTAGAAGTTCACCCGCTGCGAGATCGCGCCGTCCACCAGCATGTTGATGCCGGTGGTGAACGCCGAGCGGGGGCTGGCCAGGAACACCGTCGCCGCGGCGATCTCCTCCGGGGTCGCCATGCGTCCGGTCGGATTGCGCTTGATCATCTGCTCGAACAGGCCGGGCATGTTGGCCTGCACATTGCCCCAGACGCCCCCCTCGAAGAGCACCGTGCCCGGCGAGACGACGTTGCAGCGGATCCGCTTGGCGGCGTTGGCCCGCGCCAGGCCCTTGGCGTAGTGGATCTGCGCGGCCTTCATGGCGCCGTAGGCCGACGGGCCGCTGGCTTCCGCCGCCGACACCGACGAGGTGATGATGAAGGCCGCATCGCCGTGATCCGCGGCGGCCTTCTCGAGGAAGGGCCGGGCGGCGTCGAAGCTGCGGACGGCGCCCATCACGTCGACCTCGAACATCGCCTGCCATTCGGCGTCGCCAGCGCCCTGGACCAGGGCGCTGGCGTTGGAGACCAGCGCGTCGATGCCGCCCAGGGTCTCGCCGGCCGCCTGGATGAAGCCCTTCAGGGCTGGGCCGTCGGCGATGTCCACCGCCTGGCCCCAGGCCTTCACACCCTTGGCCTCGAGCGCCTTGACGGCTTCGGCGACCTGTTCGGGGTTGCGCGCGCAGATGGCGACGTTGGCCCCTTCGTCGGCGAACAGCTCTGCAATGCTGCGGCCGATGCCGCGCGAGCCGCCGGTGACGATCGCGGTCCTGCCCTTGAGTTGAAGGTCCATGCGTTGCTCCCCAGAACGGTCGGTCAGGCCGCCTTGTCAGGGCCGGAACGCCAGGCGGCGACCCTGCCGAAAGTCAAACCCTGCACCACCACGGAAAAGATCACCACCGCGAAGGTGGTCGACGGGATCAGGCCCGCCGAGCCACCGCAGGCCACAGGCGCGGGCCCGTGGCCCCTCGCCCGTACTCGCCGGCCGGATCGAAACGCCATCCAGCCCCAGCCCGCGCCCGTCGCGAAACAGGTGTCGTCCCGCCAGATCATTCACTACCCCAGGTAGCTTTGAAGAAGCTGGCCGAGACATCTCCGGCCCCGTTCCGACAGCGAAGGTCTTTGAAAATATCCAGGAGGATGACCCCGCCGCAGAGGGAGGCCAATGCTTGAGCCTGTCTGTCGACTGTTCGACAGAACCGAGGCCGAGGTGGCGACTCGGCCCGACATACTCACCCTTGACGTCTCCACGGAGAGCAGGCGAACTGGATTCGATCCGCTTCTCGCCCTCCGCATCGGAGGCCGCGGCGCGGGTTGGATATTCGTCGGCAAGCGGAACTTTTACGTCGTAAGACCTATTCCATGAGACAGGGGCGTCGCGGCCTCTCTTCTGGTTACTCCAGGTCGTCAGTTCGCCCGGGGTTGAGAAGGGAAAGTCCCGACAACATCTGCGGCTGGCGTGCAGCCGCGACGTAGAACAGGGGAGTGCCGGATGACGGGCCGGTTCAAACCTCGCCTTGCGCCGAGACCGCTGGATTCGGTCCTGCGCAGGCTTCGATCGCTCTCGGGCCTCTCGGAGGCCGAGCAGGATCTGGTTCGAAACCTCAGCGAACGCCGGGAACGCCATGCCGCGGGCGATGAGCTGATCGCCGAGGGCCAGACCGGGCGCCGGGCGCGGTTCGTGGTTTCCGGCTGGGCCTGCAACCAGCGCGTCCTGCCGGACGGCCGCCGACAGATCTTCAGCTTCCTGGTCCCTGGCGACGTCTTCGGCCTGTGCGAACGACCCGCTCCGCCCGCGCTGTCGAGCGTGGTGGCGCTCACCGCGCTGGAAACCGTCGAGGCCGAACCCGTGGTCGAGGCCGCGCAGTCAGGAGAGGCCCCGGGCCTCGCCCGTGCGCTGGCGGTGGCCCGGCTCCTCGATCAGGGCCTGCTGTTCGACCACATGGTCCGGCTGGGCCGCCAGACCGCCTACGAGCGGGTGGCGCACTTCCTCCTGGAGCTCCAGCGGCGGCTGGAGCAGGCCGGTCTCGGCGACAGCCAGCGCTTCCCGTTGCCGCTGACGCAGGAGATCCTGGCCGACGCGCTGGGCCTGAGCATCGTGCACGTGAACCGCACCCTGCAGCAGCTGCGCCGCGAACGGCTCATCGAGTTGCGGTCGGGCGTCGCCATCCTGCTGCAACCGGAGCTGCTGGCCGGCATCGCCGACTATCGGCCTACCAGCCTTGGCCGGGTCCCACCGGCGGCCCGCACGGATCGCCGGCCCGCCTGACAAACGGGCCCGGTCAGTCGGCGAACAGCCGCGCGTAACGGTCGCGCAGCAGGTTCTTCTGCACCTTGCCCATGGCGTTGCGCGGCAGCTCGGCCACGAACACCACCCGCTTCGGGGCCTTGTAGGCGGCGAGCCTCTCGCGGGCCTGGGCGATCAGCGCCGCCTCCTCGCCCTCGCCGATGACCACCGCCACCACCCCTTCGCCGAAGTCCGGATGCGGCACGCCGACCACCGCGCTTTCGGCGACCCCCGGCAGCTCGTCGAGCACCAGCTCCACCTCCTTGGGATAGACGTTGTAGCCGCCCGAGATGATCAGGTCCTTGGCGCGGCCCGAGATACACACCCGTCCGTCCGGGTCCTGATGGCCGACGTCGCCGGTGATGAAGAAGCCGTCGGCCGTGAACTCCTCGGCGGTCTTCCCCGGCATCCGCCAGTAGCCGGAGAAGACGCTGGGGCCGCGGATCTGGATGACGCCGGTGGCCTCGTCGCCGCCGACGCGCAGCTCCACGCCCGGCAGCGGATAGCCGACGCTGCCGGCGATCCGCTCGCCGTGCAGCGGGTTCGAGGTGATGATCACCGCCTCGCTCATGCCGTAGCGTTCGAGGATGCGCTGGCCGGTGCGCGCCTCGAACTCCGCAAATGTGGATTCGAGCAAGGGCGCGGAGCCGGAGATGAACAGCCGCACGTGCGCCGAGCATTCGCGGGTGAAATCGGGATTGGCCAGCAGCCGCGTGTAGAAGGTCGGCACGCCCATCATCACGGTCGACCGCGCCAGGCCAGCCAGCACCTCGGCGTCCGTGAACTTCGGCAGCCAGACCATCGGCGCGCCGCTCAGGAAGGCGCAGTGCAGGGCCACGAACAGGCCGTGCACGTGGAAGATCGGCAGGGCGTGCAGCAGCACGTCGTCGGGACCGAAGCCCCAGGCCGCGTGCAGCGCCAGGGCATTGGCGGCCAGCGCCCCATGGCTCAGCATCGCGCCCTTCGACCGCCCGGTGGTCCCGCTGGTGTAGATGATCGCCGCCAGGTCGGCGGCCGACCGCGGCACGGCGGCGCCCAGCGGCTCGGCCGGGGCGCCCGCCAGGAACGCCTCGGCGTCGTCGACGAACACCCGCGGCTCGGCGTCGCGGCGGAAGTAGTCGACCTCGGCGGCCGTGTAGGCGGCGTTCAGAGGCAGGAAGACGGCGCCGGCCTTCAGCGCGCCCAGGTAGACCATCACCGCCTCGGGGCTCTTTTCCACCTGCAGGCCGACCCGGTCGCCCGGCCGTACGCCCTCGGCCATCAGGCGTGCGGCGACCCGGCCGGCGCCGGCCTCCAGCGCGCCGTAGCTGATCGCCGAGCCGTCGCTCAGCAGGAAGCAAGGCCGGCTGCGGTCGGCGGGGAAACGGCTGGCGAGCAGGTCGTAGAGGTTCTCGGACATGACCCTTGGTTAGCCGATGGCGCGGCCGCAGGGCTAGCCGGTGTTCCGCAGGCCCGCGGCGATGCCGTTGATGGTCAGGTGCACGCCTTCGCGGACCGCCTCGTCGTCGTCGCCCAGCCGGCGGCGGCGGATCAGCTCGATCTGCAGGTGGTTCAGGGGATCGATGTAGGGCAGCCGCGAGCGGATGATCGCCGCCAGGTCCGGGTTGTTGTCCAGCAGCGCCGTCTGGCCGGTGATCGCCAGCAGGGCCTCCACCGTCCGGTCCCATTCGGCGCGGATCTGGCCGAAGACGTTGTCGGCCAGCGCCCGGTCCTCGACCAGGCCGGCGTAGCGCGCGGCGATGGCCATGTCGCCCTTGGCCAGCACCATCTCCATGTTGGCCAGCGTCGAGGAGAAGAACGGCCAGCTTTCATGCAGCTCGCGGAGCTGGTCGATGGAGACGCCGGCCTTCTCCACCGCCGTGCCGAAGCCGTACCAGCCCGGCAGCATCGCCCGCGACTGCGACCAGGAGAACACCCACGGGATGGCGCGCAGGCCCTGGATGCTGCGGGTGGCCTGCCGCGAGGTCGGCCGGCTGCCGATGTTCAGGTCGGCGATCTCGCTGATCGGGGTGGCGGCGTAGAAGTAGTCGACGAACCCGGGCGTCTCGTAGACCAGCGCCCGGTAGCCGGACATCGCCGCGCGGGCCAGCGCGTCCAGGGCCTTGGAGTGCGGCGCTGCCAGGTCGGGCCCGGCCTCCTTGCGCAGCGACGCCAGCACCACGCCGGCGGTGAGCGTCTCGAGGCTCTGCCGCGCCAGTTCCGGGTCGGCGTATTTGTTGGCCACCACCTCGCCCTGCTCGGTGATGCGGATTCGGCCGTTCACCGTGCCCTGCGGCTGGGCCATCAGAGCCTCGAAGCTGGAGCCACCGCCACGGCCCACCGCGCCGCCGCGGCCGTGGAACAGCTGCAGCCGCAGTCCCGCGCCGCCGACCACCGAGGCCAGGGCGCGCGAGGTCTTGTGCAGCTCCCAGGTCGAGGTGAGATAGCTGCCGTCCTTGTTGGAGTCCGAATAGCCGATCATCACCTCCTGCAGGCCCGGCTGGGCGAGCAGGTCATGGACCAGCGGCAGCGCCAGGTAGCGGGCCATGGTCTTCGGCGCGGCGCGCAGGTCCTCGATGGTTTCGAACAGCGGCTCGGCGAACACCTCGGCGCGCGGCGGGGCCCCGGGCGCGAACAGGCCCACCTCCTTGAGCAGCAGGTAAACTTCCAGCAGGTCGGAGACCGAGGTGGTGTTGGAGACGATGTAGGCGCGGATCGACTCCGGTCCGTAGCGACGCTTGACCTCCGCCGCCGTCGCCAGCGTGGCCAGCTCGCGCTGGGTCTCCTCCGAATAGGTCGCAAACGGCGAGGCGAGCAGCCGGCCGTGGCCGAGCTCGCGCAGCAGCAGGTCGCAGCGCGCCGCCTCGTCCATCGCCTCGTAGTCGGCCGCGACGCCGGCGGTCTTCAGCAGTTCGGCGACCACGCGGGCGTGCACCGCCGAGTTCTGGCGCATGTCCAGGGTCGCGAGGTGGAAGCCGAACACGTCGACCGCGCGGATCAGGTCGGGCAGCGGCCCCTCGGCGAAGGCGGGACCGTGCTTCTGAAGCAGCGCGTCCAGCACCGTCTCGAGATCCGCCTTCAGGGCATCCGGCCCGGCGTAGGGCTCGGCCCCGGTGGCCGACGGCCGCGGCGGCGCCTCCCCCGTCAACAGCGGATAGGTGGCCGCGAGCCTGGCGTAGATGCCGGTCAGCGCCTGGCGGTAGGGCTCGTCGGAGCGATGTGGCGAGGGATCGTGCGCCTTGTCGGCCAGCGCCTGCAGCCCGGGCGTCACGCCCTCCAGGTCGGTGGAGATGGAAAGCTCGGCGCCCAGGGCGTGGATGCGGTCCAGGTACATCCGCAGGGCCGCCCGCGACTGTCGCGCCAGGGCCTGGCGCATGACCTCGGCGGTCACGAAGGGATTGCCGTCGCGGTCGCCCCCGACCCACGAGCCGACCCGCAGGAAGCTGGCCAGCCGTTCGGGCTCGCCCGGAACGCCCTGCCCCAGCACCCCCTGCCAATGGGCGTAGAGCCTCGGCAGCTCGGCCAGGAAGCTGCGTTCGAAGTAGGAGACGGCGTTCTCGATCTCGTCGCTGACGGCGATCTTGACGTTGCGCAGCAGGCGGGTGCGCCAGAAGATCGAGACCTGCCGGAACAGCTCCTTCTCGATGGCCGCGCGCTCGCCGTCGGTGCGGGCGCTGTCGAAGCCGTCGAGGTCGTCGGCGATGGCGCTTTGCCGGTCGAGCACGCTCTTGCGGCGCACCTCGCTGGGGTGGGCGGTGATCACCGGCGCGATCAGGGCCCCGGCCAGCAGCTCCCTCACCGTCGCACGGTCCACGCTCTCGGCGCTCAGCGCCCTGAGCGCGCCGGCCAGGGTGTCGGCCCGCGAGTCCCCGGCCCGGCCGCGGCGGCGCTGGATCTGGTCCTCGGCGATGTTGGTGATCTGCAGGAAGCAGGCGAAGGAGTGGGCGAAGCGCACCGTCTCCTCCAGGCTGAGCGAGCCCAGCCGCTCAGCCATCAGCCGCGCCGCCTCCGGCGTGCCTTCGCGATGGAAGGCGACCGAGGCCTGGCGGATCTCCTCGATCTGGTTGAACACCGCCTGCCCGTCCTGGGCGCGGATGACGTCGCCCAGCACGCGGCCGAGGAAGCGGACGGTGGAGCGAAGCTGATCGGGCAGCGACTGCGTCATGGGCCACCTAAAGGCACGAAGATATTATGCCGTCATCTGGTTTCGGGGTGTCGGCTCGGCGATAGTCCGCGCCGAATTGGAAGGAAACCCTGGATGACGCCCGACCAGGCCATCGCCCGTATCCGCCGTTACGACGGTCGGCTGAAGGCCTTCGTGCGCGTGTTCGATCCGCCGCTGGCCGGCGACATGACCGGCGGACCGACCTTCGCCATCAAGGACCTGTTCGACGTGGCGGGCGTCCCGACCGGCGGCGGCGCGCAGGTGCCGCTGAATCCCAATCCGCACAGCCACGCGGTCGTCGTCCAGCGCCTCCTGCAGGCGGGCTGGACCGCGGTCGGCAAGACCCACACCGTCGAGCTGGCCTATGGGGGCTGGGGCACCAACCGCGCGGTGGGCGCGCCGTGGAACCCCTGGGACGCCGCCACCCACCGCGCGCCGGGCGGCTCCTCCTCCGGTTCGGCGGTGGCGGTGGCCGCGGGCCTGTGCGACGCCGCGCTAGGGTCGGACACCGGCGGCTCGGTGCGCATCCCCGCGGCGGTCTGCGGCGTGGTCGGCCTGAAGCCGGGCCGCGGCCTGGTCAGCCTGAAGGGGGTTCATCCGCTGAGCCCGGCCCTCGACACCGTCGGGACGTTGGCGCGCTCGGTGGAGCTCGCCGCCCGGGCGCTTGCGGTGATCTCCGGGCCCGATGGCGCCGCGGCGGTGCGCGAGCCCTTCGACGCCGAAGCCGCCCTGGCGCTGGATGTGCGCGGCCGGCGGCTGGCCGCCATTCCGCTGGAGGACCTGGGCGAGGTCGCCCCCGAGGTCGGCCACCTCTACCTTGAGGCGCTGGAGCGCCTGCGCGGGACCGGCGCGGTGGTCGAGATGATCCAGCCGCTGAAGTCCCTCGACCAGTCGTTCGCGCCCAACGGCATGCTGATGGCCGGAGAAGGCTGGCGCATCTGGGGCGAGCGGATCGAGCGGCACGAGGCGGTGATGGACCCGTGGATCGTCCGCCGCTTCCGGGCCGGCCGCGACTTCAGCGACGCGCAGATGGAAGAGGCCCACGCCCGCCGCACGGCCGACCAGGCCGAATTCCACGCCTGGATGACCCCGTTCGACGCCCTCCTCAGCCCCACCTGCCCGATCGCCGCCCCGCCGCTGGCGACGGTCGACGAGACCGCCTCCCCGCTCAGCCGGCTGACCCGCGCCGCCAACTACCTCGATCTGCCGGGGATCACCGTGCCCTGCGGCCTGACCCCGGAGGGCCTGCCGGCCGGGCTCCAGATTCTGGGACGGCCGCGGGACGAAACCATGGTGGTGGCCCTGGGCGCCGCCTACGAACGGGTGTCCGGCTGGACCGGGCGCAGTCCGGACCTGAGCGGGTTCGAAGCCTAATCGGCGCGCAAAGCCGGCGCGGGTCGTTTGGAGAGCGCCTGGAAGGCGGCAATCAGGCCGCCGAGGCCGGCGAACACCGCCGCGCCGGCCAGCAGGGCGGCGACGCCGGCCCAATCCATGCTCCAGTGGGCCTGGAAGACCTTCACCACCACCGGCCAGGCGGCGGCGTAGCCCAGCGCCACGCCGGCCGCGCCGGCGATCACCCCGACCAGACCGTACTCCAGCACATAGGCGGCGAGGATCTGGCCGCGTGAGGCGCCCAGCACCTTGAGGATCGCCGCCTCCCGGACCCGCGCCCGCGCCCGCGCGGCGATGGCTCCGGCCAGCACCAGGAGACCCGCAAGCGCCGCTACCGCGGCCGCGCCGCGCACCGCCAGCGCCACGCGATCGAAGAGGTCGGTGGCGGCCTCCAGCTGCTCGCGCACCGAGATCACGTTCACGTCCGGGAAGTCGCGGCCAAGGGCGCGGGTCACCGCCGCCTCCTGCGCCTTGGTCGCCTTGGCGATGGCCACGTGGCGCAGGTCCGCGCCGGCCAGGGCCGAGGGCGTCAGCACCAGGGGGAAGCTCGCGCCGAACGCTCCGAACTCCACCTTGCGCAGCACCGCCACCCGAGCGTCGATGTCGCGGCCGAGCACCGACAGGGTGATGGTGTCGCCGACCTTCACGTCCGTGGCGCGGGCGACGTCCACGTCCATCGCCAGCAACGGCGGCCCGGCGTAGTTGGCCGGCCACCAGTGTCCCTGCACGATGCCGGACGATGGCGGCTCCGGGCCGATGGCCGACATGCTGACGTCATTGTCGTAGGCCCAGCGCTCGGATTCGCGGATGGTCCGCGCGTCCACCGGCGTCCCGCGCACGCCGGAGATGCGGCCGGAGACGAAGGGCGCGCGCAGGTAGGTGTCGGAGGTCAGCCGCCGCCCGAAGGCGCGGGCCACCTCGGCGTCGAACGCCTGGGCCCGGTCGCCGGGGACGTCGGTGAACACCAGGGCCGGGGCGGTGCGGGGCGCGATCTCGGAGACCTGCCGCAGCAGGCTGGACTGGATCAGCACCACCGCCGCCAGCAGGGCGACACCGAGGCCGATGGCGGGCGCGGCGGTGCGCGCCGCCGAGTGGGGGCCGGCCAGATTGGCGAGGCCGATGCGCAGCGGCCCGTGCGCCCCGGACCTCAGCCGCCCCGCCGCCACCGCCGCGCCCCAGCCGAGCGCCCAGAGCAGGCCGAAGGAGACCGCCACGCCGCCGATCATCAGCCCGGCGGCCAAGGGGGTCGGGGCGGTGACGATGGCCAACGCCGCCAGGCCCACCGCCGCTATGGCTGCGCCGACGATCTCGGGTCCTAGCCGCAGGCTGCCGGACAGGTCGCTGCGGAACAGGCTGGCGGGCGGGGTCGCGCGCGCCCGGCCGAGCGGCGCCAGCGAGAAGGCCGCCGCCGACAGCAGGCCGAAGGCCGCGGCCTTGACGAGCGGCCAGGGATAGACGGCGAACAGGGCCGGGATCGGCAGCTTGTCCTGCACCAGGGCGCCCAGCGCCAGCGGCGCGGCCGCGCCCGCCGCCAGACCGATCAGCACCCCCAGCGCCGCCAGCAGGCCGATCTGCGCCAGGTAGATGTCGCGCACCAGCGCGCCCTCCGCCCCCAGCGCCTTGAGCGTGGCGATGGCCGGCTTGCGGACCTCCAGATAGGCGCTGACCGCCCCGAACACGCCGAGCCCGCCCGCCACCAGCGAGGCCAGGCCGATGAAGCCGAGGAAGTATTCGAGCTGGTCGATCATCCGCCGGATGCCCGGCGCGGCGTCGTTGCGGTCGCGGACGCGGCGGCCGTGGACGACCTTGCCGACCGCCGCCTTGCCGGCCTCCAGCGAAGCGCCCGGCGGCAGGGCGATCCGCGCCGTCTCGGCGAACGGCAGGCCCGGCGCGAGGAAACCGCCCTTCTCCACCGTGGCCAGGCTGGTCAGCACCCGCGGGCCCAGGGCGAACCCGCGCGACAGCCGGTCAGGCTCCTGCAGCAGGATGGCGCGGGCGACCACCGGCTCGTTGCCGACCAGGAACCGGTCGCCGAGCTTCAGGTGCAGCCGCTCGAGCAGGGCGGCTTCCACCGCCGCGCCGGCGACGCCGTCGCGCACCGCCACCGCGTCCGCCACCGAGGCCGCGCCCTGCAGCCCCACCGTGCCCGCCAGCGGATAGCCGGCGCTGACGCCGCGCAGCTCCACGAGGCGCCGCTCGCCGGACGGGGCTTCGGCCATCGCCTTGGAACCCACCGCCCAGGCGACCCGACCCAGTTGCTCCAGGCCCGCCCGCTCGCCAGGACTGAACCGTCGTTGGTGGGTGGAGACCGAAAGGTCGCCGCCGAGGATTTCGCGCGCCTGGCCGGCCAGGCCCTGGCGGAAGGCTTCGGCGGTCGAGCCGGCGGCGGCGATCGCCGCCACGCCGAGCGCCAGGCAGGCGAGGAAGATGCGGAAGCCGCGGACGCCGGCCCGCAGCTCCCGGGCCGCGAACCGCAGCGACAGCGGCATCATGCGGAAACCCGAGCCTTGTCAGCGGCCAGGCGCCCGTCGCGCAAGCGTACCGCGCGGTCGGCGCGGGCCGCCAGCGCCTCGTCGTGCGTCACCAGCACCAGCGCCGCGCCGGTCTCCGCCACCAGGTCGAACATCAGCTCGGCCACGTGGGCGGCGTTGGCGGCGTCGAGGTTGCCGGTCGGTTCGTCGGCGAACAGCAGGGACGGCCGCGAGGCGAGCGCGCGGGCCAGCGCCACCCGCTGCTGCTCGCCGCCGGAAAGCTGGTGCGGATAGTGCCGGGTGCGACCGGCGAGGCCCACGCGGTCGAGCCAGACCCGCGCCGTGGCCGTGGCGTCCGGCGCCCGGGCGATCTCCAGCGGCGCGGCGACGTTCTCCTCCGCCGTCATGTTCGGCAGCAGGTGGAAGGCCTGGAAGACCAGGGAGACCCGCCCGCGCCTCAGCCGCGCCCGGCGGTCCTCGTCGAGGCCGGCGAGGTCCTGGCCGAACAGCAGCACGCGGCCGCCCGTGGGGCGCTCCAGGCCGGCGGCCACGGCGATCAGCGAGGACTTGCCGGAACCGGAGGGGCCGACCAACGCCACCCGTTCGCCCGCGCCCACCCGTACGTCCAGGCCACGCAGGATCTCCACGGGACCGGCGGCGGACGGCAAGGTGAGCGAGACCTGTTCCAGGACGAGCGGAT
Source organism: Phenylobacterium hankyongense (assembly GCF_003254505.1). Taxonomy (NCBI): domain Bacteria; kingdom Pseudomonadati; phylum Pseudomonadota; class Alphaproteobacteria; order Caulobacterales; family Caulobacteraceae; genus Phenylobacterium; species Phenylobacterium hankyongense. The sequence continues at coordinate 77,966 of NZ_QFYP01000001.1, forward strand.
CGGCGATCTGGTCGGTCAAGCAGGCCTCAGGCGTTTGAGAGTGGGAGCGGACCCCCTAAATAGGACAGCCTCATGGCCGATACACCGTTCCGCACCGTTTCCCGCCGCGCCCTGCTGGCCGCGCCCCTCGCCGCCCTGCCCGTGCGGACGCTGGCCGCGAACGGCAAGGTGGTGACCGTGCTGGGCGACTCCATCACCGCGGGGCTGGGACTGCCCGCCCAGGCCGCCCTGCCGAACCAGCTCCACCTGGCCCTGCAGCAACTCGGCGTCGCCAGCGTGGTCCGCGGCGCGGGCGTCTCCGGCGACACCACCGGCGGCGGCGCGGCCCGCGTCGACTTCAGCGTCCAGCCCGGCACCGCCGTCTGCGTGGTGGCGCTGGGCGGCAACGACCTGCTGCAGGGGATCGACCCGCGCACCACGCGCGCCAACCTCGACAAGATCCTGCGCCGGCTGAAGACCCGCCATATCGGCGTGGTGCTGGCCGGGATCGGCGCCCCGAGGGAGATCGGCGCCGGCTATGCGCGGGACTTCAACGCCGTGTTCCCCGCGCTGGCGCGGCAGTACGGCGTCGCCCTCTACCCCGACCTGCTGGCCGGCGTGGCGCGCAACCGCGCGCTGATCCAGGGCGACGGCCTGCACCCCAACGCGCAGGGGGTGCAGATCATCGCGCGCCGGCTGGCGCCGGTGGTCGCCAGGGAGCTGGCGAAGCAGCCCTAGGCGCCGACCACCAGCAGGCGGAAACTGCCGGGCGTCATCGGAGGCCGCCCGCCCGCCGCCGGCGCCGGGCCGTAGTCCGCGCTCGGCAGGTAGACGCGGCCGGTGCGGGGATCGAGCGCGATGGTCCGGGCGCCTTTCCGCGTCGGCACGGTCTCCACGATGCTCGCGCGGCCGTTCTTGAAGGCCACCACGGACAGGGTTCCGGCGCCGCCGGCCGGCACGAAAGCCAGGTGGCGGGCGGGGTCGAACGCAATCCCGTCCGCGCCCTTGCCGGTCGGCAGGGTCTGCAGCACCTTGCCGGTGGCGGCCTGCACCACGTCGGTGGTCCCGTCGCAGGCGGCGATCAGCAGCTTGTCCTGGGCGTCATAGGCGAGCCCCGTGGGCCCGTCGCAGCCGGTCAGCGCATAGCGGGCCAGCACCTTGCGGGCGGCGATGTCGATCACCGCGATCTGATTCTTGTCCTCGATGTTGACGTAGGCGCGCCCGGCCCCGTCCACCGCCGCGGCCTCCATGTCGCCGCCGACGTCGATGGTGGCGACCGCCTTGTGCGCCTTCGGGTCGATCAGGGTGACCTGGCCGCTCGAGTGGTCCATCACCAGCGCCAGGCCGCTGTGGGCGTCGAAGGCCGCCGCATCCGGATTCTTGCCGGTGGGCACGGTGGCGAGCGCGGCGCCGGTCTTGGCGTCCACGAACACCGCGGTGTTCGTCCCGCCGTTGGTCACCAGCAGCTCGGCGCCGCCGTTCACCGGCATGGCGTCATGCAGGCGCTGACCGGGCGCCAGTCCAGGGGTGACGGCCTTGGTGGCCAGGTCCACCGCCATGATGGAGGTCCCGCGGGCGACCAGCACCCGGTTGGCGCCGGCGTCCACGCGCACGTAGTCCCAGCCGCCGTCCGGACCGGCGATTCGGTCGATCACGTGATGACCCGGTCCCGCGGCCTGCGCCGCACCCGCCGTGGCCAGGAGGCTCAGGGCCCCGACAATCCATCTGCGCATCTCAGTTCGCTCCCATGGCCGACCACACGGCGCCGCTACGTAAAGACCATCTCCGGCCCGTGTGTCAGTTTGATTACGGCTTTACCGTGGTCGCCCGGCGATCAAGGCGCAATAGAACCATCCAGGCGGCGAACGCCGCGGCGGCTCCGGCGCACCATCCGGCCAGAACGTCGCTTGGCCAATGGACGCCGAGATAGATCCGGCTGAAGCCCACCGCGATCATCAGCACCACGGCCAGGCCGAACACCAAGGCCTTGGTCGCCCGGCGCGGCTCGAGGCTGGCGATCAGCATGGCGAGGGTCAGGTAGGTGGCGGCGCTCAGCATCGAGTGGCCGCTCGGGAAGCTCGCCGAATAGACATAGCTGCCATGCGGCACGAGGTCCGGCCGCGGCCGGCCATAGAGGGTCTTGAGCTGTTCGCTCAGAAACTGCGAGATCAGCACCGTCCCGGCCAGGATCGCGGCGTGCAGCCGCTTGCGATGCAGCAGGAAGGCCGCCGTCCCCACCACCGTCACGATGGTCAGGACGGTGAAGCCGCCCAGCGCGGTGAGGTCGCGCATCGCCTCTTCGAGCGAGGGCGGGCCGATGGGATCGCTGAGGTTGCCGGGGGTGCGGAGCATCAGCAGGATGCGGCGATCGATCGCCAGGGTCTCGCCTTCCGCCATCTCTCCGGCGATGCCCAGGAAGGCCCAGACCGCCGCCGCCGCCGCGATCAGCAGAATGAGCGCCCGGGATTCCAGGCGCCGCAGCAAATTCAGCATCGTGACGACGTCCCGCGGTTGATCCTGGGTAAGAACCCGCGACACCTGATCTCGCTCCATGGTGGCGGTCAATCGTCCCGCCTGGCCGGGGGACCCGCGAGACGTGCGCTGATCCGCCCTTCCCGACGGCTGGCGCGACGGCCATTTTGAGTCTACTCGTGCGCACGCCGACGCAGCGTCACACCGCTGGCGGCGCAACGGCCGGGGGCTTCCAGCGATTCGCCGGCCGGAACTATCCTGCGCCGGCGGAAAGACAGCTGAGCGGCGAACACGCACGCCCACGGGGAGTCTTTGTTGCTTCAGGATTCGGCCGCACGGAGGCGCACGATCCCACCTACGCCAAACTCCGCCGGGCTCGAACTCGACGCGGCAAGCGCGCAATCCGCGTCCGCGCTCGAGCTGACCGTCGTGGTGCCGACCTTCAAGGAGGCCCCCAACGTCGCCCCTCTGGTGGCCAAGCTAGAGGCGGCGCTGGAAGGCATCGCCTGGCAGGTGATCTTCGTCGACGACAATTCCCCCGACGGCACGGCGGCGGAGGTGAAGGCCATCGCCCGGATCGACCGGCGGGTCGCCTGCCTGCGCCGCGTCGGACGCCGGGGCCTGGCCGGCGCCGTGATCGAGGGCGCACTGGCCAGCGCCGCGCCCTTCGTGGCGGTGATCGACGGCGACATGCAGCACGACGAGACCCTGCTGCCGGCCATGCTCCAGGTGCTGCGCGGCGGCCAGGCCGACCTGGTGATCGGCAGCCGCTATCTGGGTCACGAGGCGCGGGTGGTGACGGGCCTGGACGCCCGCCGCCGGCTGGTCAGCCGATTCGCCAACTGGCTGGGCCAGCGCGCCCTTTCCGTGCAGCTTACCGATCCGGTGAGCGGATTCTTCATGATACGCCGGGAGCTGATCGACGCCGTGGCGCCCAAGCTGGCGGCCAACGGCTTCAAGGTCCTGTTCGACATCGTGGCCTCGCAGCCGACGCCGCCGCGCTGCGTCGAGCTGGGCTATGAGTTCCGTCCTCGCGTGGCCGGGGAGAGCAAGCTCGACCACGGCGTTGTCGCCCACTACCTCACCCTGCTGGGATCGAAGATGAGTCGTGACGTCATTTCGCCCCGCGCCCTGATGTTCCTGGCCGTGGGCGCCAGCGGCGTCCTGGTCAACGTCGCGGTGGTCTACGCCCTCGCGGGCATGCCGTTCCTGGACGCCCAGGCGATCGGGGCCGTCGTGGCGATGACCTCCAACTACCTGATCAACAACACCATCACCTATCGCGACAAGCGCAAGCGCGGCGTGGCGCTGCTGACCGGCTACCTGAGGTTCTGCCTGCTCTGCGCGATCGGACTGGCGGCCAACGTGGCGGTGGCCAACCTGGTGTTCCAGCATGTGCCCCAGCGCTGGGTCGGCGTGCTGGCCGGCGCCGGCGTCGGCGCCGCGTGGAATTACGTGACGACCTCGTTGGCGGTGTGGTGACAGCGCGGGCGCTCACTCCCCAGCGCAGCCTGATCCTCATTGCGCTGGTCCTCACCGGCCTGCGCCTCGTCGCGGCCGGAACGATCCACCTCACCGAGGACGAGGCCTACTACCGGCTTTGGGCCGAGCACCTGCAGCTCGGATACTTCGACCACCCACCGATGATCGCCTGGTGGATCCGCGTGGGCGAGATGATCGCCGGCGACAATCCGCTGGGCCTGCGGCTGCTGCCGACCCTGGCCACCGGCCTCACCACCTGGATGATCGGCGACCTGACGCTGCGTCTCGGGGCGCGGCCGCAGACCGCCGTGCGTGCGGCGCTCTGGTACAACGCCACCATCACCGTCGCGCTCGGCGGCATGCTGGCGATCCCCGACGCGCCGGCCAGCCTGTTCTGGACCCTGACCATCTGGTGCCTGGCGTGGGCCTGGGAGAGCGGCCGGGGCCTGTGGTGGCTTGCCGCCGGGCTGGCGGCCGGCCTGGCGTGCCTGTCGAAATACTCCGCCCTGTTCCTGGCGCCCGGCGTCCTGCTGTGGCTGTTCCTGATCCCCCGCGGACGCGAGGAACTGCGCCGGCCGGGCCCCTGGGAGGCGGCGCTGATCGCCGCGCTGCTGTTCTCCGTGAACGTGGCCTGGAACGCCGAGAACGGCTGGCCGACCTTCATCCGGCAGTTCGGGCGGGTGGCGCCCGGCGGCCTGCACCCTGCCCACATGGCCGAGTTCGTCCTCACCCAGTTCCTGCTGCTCAACCCATTCATCGCCGTCTACGCCCTGCGCGGCGTGGGCCTCGGCTGGCGCACGCGCAAGGAGCCAGGCGCGACGCACCTGATGCTGCCGATCGCCACCTCGGCGCCGTTCGCCCTCTACCTGCTGGTCCACAGCCTGCACGACCGGGTGGAGGGACATTGGCCGGCGCCGCTGTTCGGGGCCTTCGCCATCTGCGCCGCGGTCGCGGCCGAGCGGGGCGCCGAACTGGGCCGGGGACGGCTGGCGCGGTGGATCACGCCGGCCGCCGGACTGACGGCGGCGGCGGTCGCCCTGATCTATGCCGCCCTGCCCCAGAGCGGGCCCCTCGGCCGCTCGGATCCTACCCTGCCGATCCGGGGCTGGCCGGGCCTGGCCACCGACATCGAGCGACTTCGCATCGCCCAGGGCGCGGCCTGGGTCGGGACCCAGAGCTACGGGGTCGCCGCCCAGCTTGACGCCGAGCGCCGGATCGGCGCGCCGCTGCTGGAGATCATCGAGCGGGACCGCTACCGGAAGGACGCGCCCGTGCGGCCGGATTTCACCCGGCCCGGGGTGGTCGTCGACCTGGACCGGCGCCTCGTTCAGGCGGATCTGCTCAAGTGTTTTGCGGATGTCCGGCCGGCGGGGATACTGATCCGCGCCGGTTCGCCGGCCCGAGGGGCCCGCTACGCCGCCTTCCGGGTCTCCGGGCCGCGCCTGGACGTGTGGAACCAGGGCTGCGCGCGGTAGGCGCCGCGCGCGTTCAGTAGGAGCCGCGACGGCAGAGCACGGCCGGCACGGTGCGGGCCAGGACCGAGGCGTCCAGCCAGACGTTGCGGCGGCTGGCGTAGACGCAATCCAGCGCCACGCGGGTGCGGTAGCTGGTGTCGTTGCGGCCGCTGACCTGCCACAGGCCGGTGATCCCGGGCTTCACGGCGCAGTAGTGCCGGAACCGGCGGCCATACTTGGCGACCTCGGCGTCCACGATCGGCCGCGGCCCGACCAGGCTCATCTCCCCGCGCAGCACGTTGAACAGCTGCGGCAGCTCGTCGAGGCTCGACTTGCGCAGGAAGGCGCCCAGCGGCGTCACCCGCGGATCGTTGCGCAGCTTGTGATCCTTCTCCCACTCCGCACGGGCGACGGGATCGCGCGCCAGCAGCTCGGCCAGGCGCTGCTCGGCGTCCACCGCCATGCTGCGGAATTTCAGGCAGGGGAAATGGCGACCGTTACGCCCGATGCGCCGATGAGCGAATACCGCGCCGCCGCCATCCTGCATGTATACAGCCATGGCGACCACGATCATCAAGGGCGCCAAAAATAGCAAAGCCAGCAATGCGATCGTGACATTCATGGTCGTGGTCACATGATCGTCGACCGACACACGGCTAACAGCTCTCCGAGCTTGGACGAAGACCTGGGGCGAGAATGCGATTTCTGACATTGATCACGGTTCGGAAGCACGTGGCGGAGCCATTCTCCACCAGGACTGCCGGGAAACACGTGGCCACGGTATCGGTTCCGCTCAAGGTCATCATTTGGGCGATCGACCTAATATCGCACCAGTATGGTCAAGCTTCCGACCGCGCATCACCTTGCGCCGGCCGCCACCTTGGGGTTCCTTGACCGCGGACAGGAGAATATCGAGTGATGGAGGAATGATGGAGGACTGGGCGGCTATCAAGGCTACGCTTACCGCGTGCTCCGTCGGGTGGCCTGTGGTGGCCAGCCTGGGCGTGGTGTTGTGGTCTAAGGCGCGCGCCCGGGGCCCAATCGTCCGCGCCATGCTTAAGCCTGTTAAGTCGGCGGCGCGCTAGGCCGCCGCGGATCTCGCCTCCCCCAACAGCGGCGCGGCCTTCAGCGTCAGGTCCACCGCGGCCTGGGCGCGATCGCGGCTCACATCCGCACCGCGAGCGACCGTGACGCCGTCCTCATCGTAGACGCTCCACCGCCAGCCGGTTTCGACCTGGCTCAGCGAATAGGCGAACGACCGCGGTTCATGCATCCCCAACCCTCCAGTCCGGACGGGAGCTGAAACACCTTCACCGGCGAAGTGGTTTCCACGACGGCCGTCACAATTTCGCAATTGCGGAATCGCGAAGCCCGCGAACCAATCGGCAGCTGCGTCGTTGTGCTCCCCGCCTGTGGAGCTTGTGACGTGACCTATTACAACTGGCGCGGCCAACCGATGCCCGAGACCGCCCCCGAGCAGGGGCGCATCGCGGGAACCGCGGCGGGCGGTGAAACCATGACCGCCCCGGCCGGCAATACGTCCGTCTCCGGCGAAGGCGGCGGCGACGTGCTGATCGGCTCGTCCGGCGACAACCGGCTCTGGATCACCGATCCCCACGACGTGGTGCAGGAGCAGCCCAACGGCGGGGTCGACACCGAGATCGGCTGGACCTCGGTCAAGCTCGCCGCGAACGTCGAGAACCTGACGGTCAACGGCGCCTTCAACTATGCGGTCGGCAACAGCCAGGACAACCTGATCGTCGTCGACGACGCCACCCACTGGCTCTACGGCGGGGCGGGCAACGACGTGCTGGTGGGCGGCCCCAGCCAGAAGAGCACCTTCATCGTCAAGGCCGGCGAAGGCGACGACGTCATCTACAACTGGAACGGCAACGACCAGGTCCAGCTGCTGGGCTATGGCTTCAACAGCGCCACCCAGATCCGCGGGGCGATGACCCAGCAGGGCGCGGACACAGTGCTGGCCCTGCCGAACGGCGAGAGCCTGACCTTCCGCGGAGTCACGCCAGGCGCCTTCGCCGACCGTCAGTTCCTGCTGCCGCTCGACACCTCGAAGCTCGGCGCGATGACCTTCGACGACGAGTTCAACAATCTTTCGGTTTACGATCCGTCCAAGCAGGTCGGGACCTGGAACACCAATTTCGGCGGCAACCTGAAGGACCAGTGGGCCTACACCCTGGTCTCCAACGGCGAGCAGCAGGTCTACGTCCAGCCCGGCTTCCAGGGCCGCGGCGAGGCGGCGCTGGGGATCAATCCCTTCTCGGTGTCCAACGGCGTGCTGACCATCTCGGCCAGCAGCATCCCGGCCGACCAGCAGTACGCCGCCTGGGGCGCCAACTATTCTTCGGGCATGCTCAACACCCTGGGGTCATTCGAGCAGAAGTACGGCTACTTCGAGATGCGCGCCGAACTGCCGACCGCCACCGGCGCCTGGCCGGCGTTCTGGATGATGCCCTCTCCCTTCGTCTCCGGCGTCGAGGCGGACATCACCGAAGGCCTCGCGACCACGCCCAACTTCAACTACGTGCGCGCCGCCGGCGGCGCCGAGACCCAGTACGACAACACCTACAAGATCGATCCGACCGGCTTCCACACCTACGGCATGCTGTGGACGCCCTCGACGGTGACCTTCTACTACGACGGCGTCGCGGTGCTGCAGGGGGCCACCCCGGCCAGTTGGACCCAGCCGATGGCGATGATCCTGAACCTCGCCGTGGGCGGCTGGGGCGGAACTCCGGATTCGTCGACGTTCCCCGCCAACCTGAAGATCGACTACGTCCACGCCTACGCGCTGGCGGACGGCTCGAGCCAGGTCGTGCAGGAGACGCCGGCGGCTCCGGTCGCCACCCTGCACGACGACGGCGCGACCAGCGGCCAGGCCAATGTCCCGGTGACCTTCGCCGACACGGGCCAGCCGGTGACCAGCGCGCATATCCAGGTGTTCGGCTCCCATCCCACGACCTTGCCGCCCGGCAAGACCTTCGTGATCTGGGAGGACTCCGGCGCGGTGTTCGGCGCGGTGTCGGACGGCGCGACCCTGAGCAAGGCCACCGCGCTGATGGCCGGGACCGCCGGCCAGTTCACCGGCGCCGGGACCTGGCTGAGCGACGGCAAGGTGGTGTTCGCCTATCTCCAGCCCAACGCCTCGGGCGGCCAGGACGCCTGGGACATGGTGTTCGATCCGTCGAAGCTGACGTTCGTGCGCCAGGACCTCGGGCCGGCCACCGGCGGGGTGCACTTCGTGGCCACCGGCGACGGGGGGTTCGCGGTCAGCTGGCACGCGCCGGACGGCACGGTGCAGGCGCGCGGCTATGACGAATACGCCTACGGCGGCGACGTGCCCGGCTGGTACGGCCCGGTGCGGCAGGTGACCGGCGACTTCGTCGGCGTCACCGCCGACGGCCACGTGATCGCCGCCAACGGCTCGGGCCAGGAACTCTACGACCTGATGGGCGCGTCGACGGCCCCCGGCCCGCCCGCCGGCGGGACGCCCGGCGCCACGGCCGGCCCCGACGTCCTGCAGGCCAGCGCCAGCCTCACCGAGATCCACGCCGGCGCCGGGAACGACACGCTCACCGGCTGGTCGGGGCGCGACCTTCTCTGGGGTGAGGACGGAAACGACTCCATCGTCGGCGGCTCAGGCTTCGACAACATCAACGGCAACAAGGGCGACGACACCATCGACGGCGGCGCCGGCGGCGACGACTGGCTGGTCGGCGGCCAGGGCAACGACCTGATCACCGCCCACGCCGGCGGCAACATCCTCTACGGCAACATCGGCAACGACACGCTGAACGGCGGCTCGGGGAGCGAGATCCTCCGCGGCGGCCAGAACGACGACGTCATCTATGGCGGCGCGGGCAATGACTGGCTGTCGGGCGACCGCGGCAGCGACACCCTCACCGGCGGCGCCGGGGCCGACATCTTCCACACCTTCGCCGACGCCGGGATGGACCGCGTCACCGACTTCAACCTGGCGGAAGGCGACCGGGTGATGCTCGACCCGGGCAGCGTCTACACGGTCAGCCAGGTCGGCGCCGACACCGTCATCGCCCTGACCGGCGGTGCGCAGATGGTCCTCGTCGGCGTGCAGGCGTCCTCGCTCACCGGCGCGTGGATCTTCGGCGCCTGAGCTCGGGAACCGCCGCGCAGCCCAGCCATTTCCGCCACGGTGAAGGTATCGGGGCGAGATCCATGACCGTAGCGACCCAGGTCGATGTGGGCGTCTGTACATACCGCCGGCCCGGCGTGGCCGACACCCTGGCCTCGCTGGCGCGCCAGTCGCTGCCGCCGGGGGTGAGCCTTCGCGTAGTGGTGGCCGACAACGACATCGAGCCCTCCGCCGAGGTCCGCGTCCGCGCAGCCGCTGCGGCCCACGGCCTCGACGTCGCCTATGTGCACGCGCCGGCCCGCAACATCTGCGTCGCCCGCAACGCCTGCCTGGACGCCGCCACCGGCGACTGGCTGGCTTTCCTGGACGATGACGAGACCGCCTCCCCCGGCTGGCTTGCCGCCCTGCTGGACGAGGCGCGGCGCGGCGACTGGGACGCGGTGCTGGGGCCGGTGAAGGCGGTCTACGGCGCCGATGCGCCCGGCTGGCTCGCCGCCGGCGACTTCCACTCCACCGCCCCGGTCGAGGTGGCGGGCCGCATCCTCAAGGGCTACGCGGGCAACGTGCTGATCCGGCGCAGCGCCATCGCCGCGCGGGGCCTGCGGTTCGACCTGGCGCTTGGTCGCCAGGGCGGCGAGGACGACGACTTCTTCTACCGGCTGACGGACGCCGGCGGGACCATCGGCTTCGCGCCTGATGCGCTGGCTTTCGAGCCGGTGCCCCCTGGACGCGCCTCGCTCGGCTGGTTGCTCAAGCGCGGCTTCCGCACCGGGCAGACCCATGGCGCGCGGCTGATGGATCGTCATCGCGGCGCCGCTCGCCTGGCCCAGATCGGCGTCGCCGGCGCCAAGGGGGGCGCCTGCATCGCCGGCGCCGCGGCCTCCGCCCTCTCGCCCAGGGCGCGCAGCCGGTGGCTGGTGCGCGGCTCGCTGCACGCCGGCGTCGTCGCGCGGCTGGCCGGCCTGCGGGAGCTGCAACTCTACTGAGCCACGCAACATCTTCTTTCCGGGCCATGGAACGCGGCGCGCCCGGGGGGAGTTGGTGCAGCGCGGCAATGGTTGTTCCGGCCTGCCGCAATCGTCTGGTCGCGATTTCGGAGATTAATCACATGCGTAGGCGTCTGCCCTCGCTCGCCGTCGTAGCGCTCCTGGCGTTCGCGAGCTCTACCGCACTGGCCGCCGGCGGCAACCTGCCGCCTCCGGACTCGGTCGCCCAGCTTCGATCCGGCGCCGACTATCGGATCGGTCCCCAGGACACCCTCGACGTCAACGTCTCCCAGCTGCCCGAGCTGTCGAAGACCTTCCAGGTGGACTCCGGCGGCAAGATCCTGCTGCCGCTGGTCGGCCAGATCCAGGCCGCCGGCCGCACGCCCGCCGAGCTCTCCGACGACATCGCGAGGGGCCTGAAGAAGAGCTACATGAAGGACCCGCAGGTGGTCGTCGCGGTCAAGGACGCCCAGAGCCAGCGGGTGACCATCGACGGCGCGGTGACCCAGCCCGGCGTCTACCCGCTCACCGGCCCGACCACCCTGCTCCAGGCGGTGTCGCTGGCCAAGGGCCCCGATCCCAGGCTCGCCAACCCGAAGAAGGTCGCCGTGTTCCGCACGATCGGCGGGTCCCGCCACAGCGCCTTCTACGACCTGACCCAGATCCGCTCGGGCAAGACCGAGGATCCGCAGGTCTACGGCAACGACATCATCGTCGTCGACACCTCCGGCGGGAAGTCCTTCATGCAGAACTTCTCCGGCGGGTTCAGCCTGCTGGGCATGCTCGTCCGTCCCTGGTGACCGCCGCCTGTCCCTGAGCTCCGCGGTCGCACAAGGCGCCGTTCCGACGGAACCGCCTCGCCGCCTCGGGGTTATCGGTGGCGCTAGTTTTTCCAAAGTCTGGGTGAAGCCTTTGGGGGCTCAGGTCGAGGAGCGCGCGATGACCACGGACCCTGCGTCCCTACGCGCGAAATCCAGACCCAAAGCGCCCCACCTGAGGGACCCTCACCCTGCCGCATGTCTGAACGCAGGTCGCACATGAACAATCTGATTCCGCTCTCGCACGAGTTGCCCGCGCACCCCGGACAGCCCTTCCGGCCGATCGAGCCTGAGCGCATGCACCTGCGTCAGCTGTTCGGCATCCTGCTGCAGCGGGCCAAGCTCGGCCTGGGTGTGGCCGGGGTGGTCTTCATCCTGGTGCTGGCCGCCTTCGCCATGAAGACCCCCGCCTATTCGGCCATGGGCTCGGTGGTGATCGATCCCAAGCACGAGAACCTGGCCCGCGCCGACCAGCAGCAGGGCGGCCTGCCGCCCGACACCAGCGCGGTCGACACCCAGGTCGAGATCCTCCGCTCCCCGGTGCTGGCCGAAACGGTCGTGCGCCGGCTGAAGCTCTACAACGATCCCGAGTTCAACCCGCAGATGGCGCCGGGCTTCTTCGGCCTGGCCCCCGCGCGTCCGCCGGTCGCCAATCCCGATCCCCGGCTGGTCGCCCGGGTCACCAGCACCGTCCTGGCTCACAGCTGGGCGCGCCGGGCCGGCCTGACCTACGTCGTGCAGGTGGGCTTCACCTCGTCGTCGCCGGCGAAGGCGGCGCTGATCGCCAACACCTTCATGGACAGCTACCTGCAGCGCCAGCTCGACGGAAAGCTCAGGGCCGTGACCCGCGCCAACGGCGAGCTGGGCATGAGCCTGGAGAAGATGCGTCGCGACGCCGAAGTCGCCGAGGCGCGGGTGCAGGAATACAGGAACGCCCACGGCCTGTTCAGCGCCGAGGGCGCGACCATGGCGGAGCAGGAAGTCTCCACCATCAACCAGCAGATCGCCATCGCCAAGGCCGACACCGCCGAGAAGCGCGCCCGCCTCGCCGCGGCCATGGTCCAGCTGCGCAACGGCCAGGGCGGCGCCGACGTCGGCGCGGCGCTGGGCTCGGACACCATCAAGGAGCTGCGCAAGCGCGAGGCCGAGGTGTCCGTCAAGCTCGCCCAGCTGCAGACCGACTTCAAACCGGAATACCCGGAAGTGAAGCGCACCCAGGCGGAACTGACCGACATCCGGCATCAGATCCAGAGCGAGATCAACCGCATCCTCTCCAGCCTGCGCGCCGAAGCCAGCGCCGCGGCCGGACGCGAGGCCTCCCTGCTCGGCAGCCGCGGCGTCGCGCAAGGCGGGCTGGCGGCCAACGGCCAGGCCCAGGTCGGCCTGCTCGCCCTGCAGCAGCGCGCCGACGCCGCCAAGCAGATCTACGAAGCCTATCTGAACCGCGCCAAGCAGGTGGCGGCCGAGGGCAGCCTCCAGCAGGCCGACGCCAGCGTCAATTCGCCGGCCACCATCCCCACGAGCCCGTCGTCGCCGAACATGAAGCTGGGCGCGGCGCTGGCCTTCCTGGCGGCCCTGATCTCGGCCGGCGCGGCCATGCTGATGGCCGAATTCTGGGACAAGCACCTGCGTTCGCGCCTCGACGTCGAGCGTGAGCTGGGCGTGCCCTTCGCCGGCGTCCTGCCCGACTTCCGCTCGATCAAGCCCAAAGGCCTGCGCGGCCCGGCGGCGGAGCCGTCGGAATATCTGGTCAGCCACCCGTTCTCCGGCTTCGCCGAGGCCTTCCGCAACCTGCGCGCCTTCCTGATGATCAGCGCCCGCGGCGACGACGCCAAGCTGATCGCCATCACCTCTGCAGTCCCCCGCGAAGGCAAGAGCCTGACCTCGTTCTGCCTGGCCCGCACCCTGGCGCTCTCCGGAGCCCGGGTGGTGCTGGTCGACTGCGACCTGCGCCAGCGCGGCGTCACCAAGCTGATCGGCCCGCGCGAGATCGGCCTGGTCGAGGTCGTGCAGGACAAGATCCCGCTCGCCGAAGCCCTGGTGCACGACGCCAAGAGCAACTGCTTCGTCCTGCCGGCGACCGGCAAGTCGGTGCCTCACGACCTGTTCTCCAACCCGGAGACCGACGAGGTCTTCCGCCAGCTGTCCGCCCAGTTCGACTATGTGATCCTCGACGCGCCGCCGATCCTCGGCGTCGCCGACGCCCGCATCCTGGCGGCCAAGGCCGACCGGGTCCTGTACCTGGTGCAGTGGAACAAGACCCCGCTGCGCGCCGCCCAGTCGGCGGTCGACATCCTGCAGGAGTGCGGGGCGAACGTGGCCGGGGCGCTGCTGACCAAGGTCAATGTGAAGGGCCAGGCCCGCTACGGCTACGGGGACTCCAGCGACTACTACGGCTACTTCAAGAACTACTACATCGCGGCCGCCTGAGCCCCGGGACCGACGCGAACATGGCTTCCAATCGATCCGCGCTCGCCGCCACCGCGCTGGCGCTCGGCCTGGCCGCCTGCCTGAGGGCCGGTCCGCCGGCGGCGGCGGCGACCGCGCCGCTGGCGAAGAGCCCCGACGGCCGGCCGCTGGCGGTGACCTTCGCCGACGACTTCGACAGCTTCCGGCCCTGGGTCGGCGGCAAGGGCGTCTGGCGGACCACCTACCGGGACGGGCGCGACGATCACGGCGACGACTTCAACCTGCGCACGCTGAAGTGGAACAAGGAGCTCGAGCTCTACGTCGATCCGCAGATGCGCGGCCACCATGGCCCGCATGGCGACCATGAGGGCTCCGGAAACGGACAGGCCGACGAGAAGCCGCTCGGCCTGAACCCCTTCGCGGCGCGCGGCGGCGTGCTGCAGATCACCGCCCAACCGGTCTCCCCGCAGCTCGCCGATCGGCTGGGCGGGTTCCGCTATACCTCCGGCCTGATCAGCAGCCAGCCGTCGTTCACCCAGACCTACGGCTACTTCGAGATGCGGGCGAAGCTGCCGCGCGGCAAGGGCGTCTGGCCGGCCTTCTGGCTGCTGCCCGCCGACCTGGAATGGCCGCCCGAGATCGACGTCATGGAAAGCGTCGGCGACCCGGCCAAGGTCTATGTCACCGCCCACAGCAAGACGGTGAAGGCCGAGGGCACGGCGGTCGACGTCAGCCCCGACGCCTTCCACACCTATGCGGTGAGCTGGGACCGTGACCAGTTGATATGGTTCGTCGACGGCCGCGAGGTGAAGCGCCAGCCGACCCCGCCGGACATGCACAAGCCCATGTACCTGCTCGCCAACCTGGCGCTGGGCGGCGACTGGGCCGGCCAGCCGGACGCCACCACGCCCTTCCCGGCCCAGCTGAGCATCGACTACATCCGCGCCTACCGGTTCGCCCCGTGACCGCGTCCTGGGAGAGCTTCAACGCCCGGTCCCGGCCGCGCCGCATCCGCGGCGGCGAGATCCCGGCGCCCGATCCGGTCGCCTGGCGCGAGCAGCGCCGCGCCGCCGCCAAGGCCGCGGTCGCAGCCTCACGGCGCAGGGCCGAGCAGGCCGCCGATCCGCGTGAGGACCAGCCCGTCGCCGGTCTGCGCATCGGCCGGCTGAACATCGACCTGGACGGCGTCTTCGCCTTTGCGCTGTTCATGCCCATGCTGCTGATCGCCAACCTGGGCACCCTGGGCGCGGCCATCGTGGCGGCCCTGGCGCCGCTCTATCTGTTCGCACGCCGCAAGCAGTTGGGGCGGGTGCTGATCCCGCGGCTGCCGCTGTTCGCCCTGGCCGGCGTCGCCGTGTGCTCGGTGATCTGGTCCGAAGCGCCCGGCGAGACGATGAAGACCTCGCTCGAGTTCGCCATCACCATCGCCATGGGCCTGCTGCTGTCTTCCGCCCGAGACCAGGGCGCGGTCCTGCGCGGCATGGCGCTGGCCTTCCTGCTCTATATGGCCGCGGCCATGGTGATGGGCGGCACGGTGGCGATCGGCGTCGGCGCCGGCGGCGAGGCCTTCTCCGGCCTGACCTCCAGCAAGAACCTGCTGGCCGACATCGCCTCCACCGGCCTGATCGTCTCCGTGGCCATGGGGCTGATGGCGCTCCGCGCTCGCGACTGGATCTGGGTCGGCGTCGCCGCCGTGGCGGTGCTGCTCGACCTCTACGCCGTGGGGGCGGCGCGCTCCGCCGGCGCCCTGCTCGGCCTCGGCATCGCCCTGGGCGCCGTGCTCGGCCTGCTGCCGCTGCTGGTGGCGGGCAAGGCGGTCCGAGCCTCGCTGACCGCCCTGCTGGCGATCATCCTGCTGGCGGTCGGCCTCAGCTATCGCTGGCTGTCGACGACGATGATCGAGCTCGGCGCCAACCTGTTCGACAAGGACCCGACGCTCACCGGCCGCACCTATCTCTGGTACCGCGCCGCCGACCTGATCCGCGAGCGGCCGGTGCTCGGCCGCGGCTACGGCGCCTTCTGGATCCAGGGCAACATCGACGCCGAGGGGCTGTGGCGCTACTTCGGCATCGAAAACCGCGGCGGGTTCACCTTCCACAACACTCTGGTCGGGATGCTGGTGGCGCTGGGCTGGCTGGGCGCCCTGGTGTTCGGCGCGACCCTGCTGATCGGCGCCGTGGCCCTGATCCGCAAGTTCGTCGTGCGCCCGAACCTGGCGATGGTCTTCTGGATCAGCATCCTGCTCTACCAGGTCTCGCGGATGGGGATCGAGGAGATCGGCACGGCCCCGTTCTACTTCTCCACCGCCCTGACCTTCGCGGCGCTGGGCGCCGCCTTCGGCCGGGTCCGCGCGCCGCGCGTCGCCCATCGTCCCTACCGCCAACCGCAGATCGTACAGGTCCAGTCGCTGGACTACGGCGACCAGGCCTGGGCCAACCCGCGGCTGACGCCGGTGCGCGGCTCGCTGCGCGTGCTGCGGCCCGACCCCGAGAGCGGGCGATGAGCACGGCGGGCGAGGCAGGCGCCCGCCCGGCCAAGGCGGGACGGCTTCATCGCACCTCCATCGGCGCGCTCGCGCTGACCGGCGCCAGCGCGCTGCGGCTGATCCTGCAGTTCGCCATGCTGCCGATCCTGGCGCGGCTGATCGGCCCGGCCGAGTACGGCCTCGTATCGCTGGCCATGCCCTTCATCCTGCTGGCCAACGTGCTGTCGGACGGCGGCATGGGCTATGCGCTGGGCCGGCAGAAGGACGCCAGCCCGCTGCTCGAATCCACCGTCTTCTGGCTGGCCGGCGCGCTCGGGCTGGCGCTCGCCCTGTTCTGCTGCGCCGCCGCCTTCCCCATGGGCCTGATCCTGCACCAGCCGCGGCTGCCGGTGCTGATCATGGCGCTGTCGCCGATCCTGCTGCTGAACAGCCTGACGGCGGTGTCCAACGGCCGGATCATCCGCGAGGGCCGCTTCGCCGTCTTCGCCGCGGGCGACGTGATCTCCACCGGCGCCGGCGCGGCCGCCGCCTTCGCCGCGGCGCTGCACGGCTGGGGCGCCTGGAGCCTGGTGGCCCAACAGCTGGTGCTGTGGGTCTGCAAGATGGCCTGGGTGACGTTCAAGGGCGGCGCCGCGATCGGCTTCCGCTACCGCTTCGAAGAGGCGCGCGGCCTGCTCAGGTTCGGGTTCAGCACCATCGGCGCGATCCTCGCCGACTTCGTGTCGCGCAACGTCGACAGCCTGATCGTCGGCGGCGTGCTGGGCGCGACCTCGCTTGGCTACTACGCCATGGCCTATCAGATCGTCCGCGTGCCCGACATGCTGATCTCCGGGCCCCTCTACCTGTACATCTTCACCGCCGTCTCCCGCACGGCGCACGAGGGCGGCAAGGCTGCGATCCAGAGGCTGGCGACCGCCGGCCTGCGGCTGGGATCCTCGGCCCTGGCGCCCCTGTTCTGCGGCCTGGCGCTGATCGCCGACCTGGCGGTGAGCCTGGTGCTCGGCCCCAAGTGGCTGGGAGCCATCGTCCCGCTCCGCTACCTGGCCGGCGCCGGGTTCTGCTTCTGCATGTGCTCGATCATGGCCACCACCCTGATGGGGCTCGGGCGCTCGGCGCTGCAGTTGCGGATGTCGCTGATCCTCGGGGCGGTGACGGTGGTGGTCGTGGCGGTGGCCGTGCGCTTCGGCCTCGGCCCGGTCTCCGGCGCCCTGGCCGGCGGCATGGCGCTGGTCTGCGGCTACTACATCCACCAGCTGGCCGGCGACCTGAAGATGCCACGGCTGAGCCTGCTGGCGTCGTTCGCCCCAGCCGCTCTCGGCTGTGCGGCCATGGCGGGGGTGGTGCTCCTGGCGCGGCGCGTGCTGCAGAACGCCCCGCCCGTCGCGGAGCTGGCGCTGATGGTCGGGCTGGGCGGGGCGGCCTACCTCGCCGTCCTGTGGGCCGTGGCGCGCCACCGCCTGCTGGCCGACGCCCGCGCCTTCGCGCACGCCCAGGCCGACAAGCCGAGCGCGGAGACCACGGCGGAAACGGCGGAATTGACGGAGATGGCCGCCGGCGCGGCGTGACCGCGGCTCAGGCCGGGCTCGGCGACGCCATCGTGGGCAGCTTCACCCTCGCGGCGAGGCGCGCCAGACGCGCCCTCACCGGCATCGCCAACAGCGGCCAGGCCGAGGGGCGTGCGGCGCCGGCCACCAGGCCGCCCGGGAGGTCGCCGGCCTTCAGCCGTTCGATCACCCGGTCATAGGCCAGCGCGGCTTCGAGCGAGCGGCGGCGTGCGGCCTGCGCCTGGCGCACGGCCTTCGGCTGGCGGGCGAGTTCCGGCGCCACATCGGCGTCGGCGGCCAGCATCTGCTCGATGTGATCGCGGCACATGACGTGCGAGATGGAGGCGGCGTGCTTGCGGTAGCGGTAGAGCGCCCGCGGCTCCAGCCGCATGCCAACGCCCTTGGCCAGCAGGCGCAGGACCAGGTCATAGTCCTCGCCGATGCGCAGGTCCTCGCGGTAGCGGACGCCGGCCTGGCGCAGGCTCTGAGCGCAGAACAGCGGCTTCAGATAGCCGAGCCCCGGCCGCTTCGCATACATCCGCGCCGAGCCGATGTAGTCGGCGAGCGTGATCCAGCGCGGCTCCGCGAACGCATGCCCGCACAGGAACGGCCGCCAGGGCGCGTCCGAGCCGTCGGTGAACACCATCAGGTTGTCGACCACGATCTCGGCGCGGTCGGCCTCGCCGCGCGCCACCAGGGTGGCGAGGCGGTCCGGGGCCATCAGGTCGTCGCTGTCGAACACCGCGATCCAGCGGCCGGTCGCCGCCTCGATGGCGCGGTTGCGCGCCGCCGCCGGGCCGGCGTTGCGGGGCTGCACCAGCACTTTCACGCGCGGATCGCCGGCCGCCTCGCGCGCGATCACCGCCAGGCTGTCGTCGGTGGACCGGTCGTCGACGATGATCAGCTCGAGCGAGCTCAGCGTCTGGTCGAGCACGGACCGCATGGCGGCGGCCAGATGCCGCGCGCCGTTGTAGTTGGCGGTGATGACCGAGACGACCGGCCGCTCGCCCGTCATGGCGCGGCCTGCGCTTCAGACAGCATCGGGGCGGCAGGCTCCCGCTGGCCGAGGTGGCTCAAGAGCTGGACCCAGAAGCCGCTCGACCAGGCCAGGTGCATGATCATGGCGGCCGGGCCGGACATCAGGGCGGCCGGATCGCGCTTGCGCAGGCCGAGCAGGACGCCGAAGCTCAGGGCCGCCAGGGCCCAGACCAGCGCCGGGATGACGAAGGGCCAGAACAGCGGCGCGGCCAGGGCCGAAACCACCGCCGGCGCCACAGCCAGCGGCAGGGTCTGGCGGATCTTCAGCGGCGTGTAATGCTTCAGCACCGTCCGCGCGCGGCCCTTGCCGTAGCTGAAATACTGCTTCCACAGCGCACCCGGCGTGCTGCGCGGATAGTAGCCGATGCGCACCTGGTCGGTGAGCCAGATCTTGCCGCCCTGCTGGGCCAGCCGCAGGTCCAGCTCGGCGTCTTCGTTGTGGCTGAAGGTCTCGTCGTAGCCGCCGATCGACTGGAAGGCTTCGCGATTGAACAGCGCATGGTGGCCGTGATCGACCCATTGGCCGGCGGTGGCCAGCCGGTGCGCCGAGCCGCCGGTGCCCAGCACCGAGTTCTGGGCCGCCGCCACCGCGCGCTGGAACCCATCCTCGCCCACGGTGTCCATGGAAACCACCACCGAGGTCGCGCCGGTGCGCATCGCCTCGGCGATCAGGCTGGAGGCGTAGTTCTTCGGATAGTCGGCGTGGGCGTCGACCCGGACGAGCCACGGCCGGTCCCCGCCCAGGGCTCGGGCGGCGAGGTTCAGCGCGGCGCTCTGCAAGCGGCGGGGATTTTCCAGCAAGCGCACGCGCCGGTCGTCGGCGGCGATCCTGGCCACGATCTCGCGGGTGCCGTCGGTCGAGCCGCCGTCGGCGACCAGCAGCAGCGGATCCACCAGCCCGTCGTCTTCCAGGATCCGCGCGATCACCGAGGCGATCACCGCGGCTTCGTTGAGGGCCGGAATGACGATCAGGGCGCGCTTGCGCGGATCGGCGACGACGCCGGCCTGGTTGCCGTTGGCCGGCGTCGCCGGCATGCGGATGAAGGCTTCCGGGGCGATGCGGTCCCAGGCGGCCGGCCAATTGGCCTCGACCTCGCCCACGCCCGGCGCGCGGCGTCCGAGCGGTGCGAAGGAACGCAGTTCGCCGAGGCCGTTGTGCTCGACGGGCGAGCCTACGGAGGTCTCCTCGTCCAGACCGTCCTTCGACAGCGATTGCGGATTGGCCTTGGGGCTCAGCATTGGCGGGGAGTTCCGTTGTTCGACCAGCTGTCGCGAAGCCAAGCTCCTCCTCGCGACGCAGCTTAAACAGCAAGCCCCTGTTGTGGTTCCGCTGGAAAGCAACGTTCTCTGTGTCGTCTTTCCGACCGTGGCGAAAAGCGCCCAGTACGTTGTAAATCCCGGGTTTCCGCGGAACTTGTTCGCCAGGACGGGCTTAGGCGACGAGCTTCGTTTCAGCGGCGAGCGGCTGTTGCCGCGTCAGCCCGACAGGGCGGTCGACCAGGGCCTCGACCAGCCGGCCGCAGTCCCCCGCATCGGCCACGAAGGCGCTGCTCGGAACCGCATCCAGCCGCTGGCGCAGCCCGGCGTAGGTCTCCGCGGTCAGCCCCTCGAGAAAGCCTTCCAGCTCCCCCGGATCGCCCAGCCGGACGCCGAACCCGTGCTCGGCCAGGTAGCGCCCGGTCTGCACGCCGGCCAGGGCGATCGGCGTCGCGCCGTAGCGTCCGCTCTCATAGATCCGATTGGGCAGCAGCCAGGAGGAGTTCTGCCCCTCCTCCATGTAGTCGATGGCCCAGCTGAAATGGACGTCGCCATAGAGCCGAGGCAGATCCGCGGCCGTGTAGGCGCCGCCGAAGCTCACATTCGGCGCGGCCGCCACCTGGGCGTCGAAGTCGTCGAACTCGGTGTACGCCGGCCGCCCGTGGATCACGACCTCCACCAGGTCCGGCCGCCGCGCCGCCAGGGCGGTGAGGATGTCGAGGCTCTTGCGGCAGCGGATGGCCCCCATCCAGCCGATCCGCCACGGCGGTCCGGGCGGCCGCGGCGCAGGCCTGGCGGTCTGGCGGGGCTCCAGCTCCAACACCTTGTTCTCCATCAGCAGGGTCGGGATCGGCAGCGTGGCCCCCACCCCCTGGCGCGGTTCGAAATAGGCTTCCAGGAAGGCCGGCGAGCTGACGATCAGCAGGCTCGCGCGCCGCATCAGCGCGCGCTCCACCGCCCGCATGGCGCGGCTCTTGGCGCCCTCGCCCAGCATCAGGCGGTGGATGTCCAGGCATTCGTAGACCAGGGGCGCGTCGAGCCTGCAGGTCCGGCGGGCCGCCTCCGCCACCGCCAGCATCTCCAGGGTGCGGGCCATCACCACCTCGGCGCCGGCCAAGAGCTCGCGCCAGCGGCCGGAGGTCAGGGCGGCCCGCGCGGTCGCCTTGGCCCGGTGTCCCAGCCGCGCGTCATAGGTGCGGCCGAGGTCGACGGCGGGCGCGCCGGCGATGGTCTCCGGCGCGGTGTCGGTGCGGCGGAAACCCAGCACCACCGGCTGCGCGCCACCGGCCTGCAGCATGCGCACCCGGCGGGTCACCGCCGGATCGGCGAGGTCATGGACGAAATAGGCCAGCTTCACCGCGCGCAACCCTCCCCAGCTCCAGCATGCCGGCTTCAGCATGACGGACGCGAACCAAACGCGCGGCAAGCCGTTTGGAACCAAGCAAATGATCGCGTCGCCGGTTCGACGGGGCCGATCGGCGGGAGGGGCCTTGTCAGTGCAACCGGCGCGTCAGACGGAAGGTTCCCCGCCGGCTAAGGCCAAGGCGCCGGGCGAGGTCCGGTCCATCCAGTACCTGCGCGGGATCGCGGCTTTCGGCGTGCTGATCTACCACGCGGTCGACCGGGCCGGCGGCGCGTTCGGCGTCGGCGCGGCCGGGGTCGACGTCTTCTTCGTGATCTCCGGCTTCATCATGTGGGTGGTGACCTGCCGCCGCCCGCCCTCCCCGGGCCAGTTCCTGCTGCGGCGGGTGGAGCGGATCGTCCCGCTGTACTGGATGGTCACGCTGGGCGTGGCGGCGATCGCCGTCCTGGTCCCCGCCGCCTTCCCGGCGATGAAGCCGACGCTCTCCCACGTCGCCCAGTCGCTGTTGTTCGTGCCGCACCATGACGCCCAAGGGCTGATCGCCCCGCTGATCGTCCCCGGCTGGACCCTGAACTACGAGATGTTCTTCTACCTGCTGTTCGCGGTCGGCCTGCTGGCGCCGGCGAAGCTGCGGCCCTGGGTGGTCAGCGCCGCCCTCGTGGCCCTGGTGGCGATCC
Organism: Phenylobacterium hankyongense; assembly: GCF_003254505.1. Taxonomy (NCBI): domain Bacteria; kingdom Pseudomonadati; phylum Pseudomonadota; class Alphaproteobacteria; order Caulobacterales; family Caulobacteraceae; genus Phenylobacterium; species Phenylobacterium hankyongense. Next base: position 100,059 of record NZ_QFYP01000001.1, read on the forward strand.
GGCCGCTGGGCGACGTGCAGAACCCGGTCTGGGCCACCTACACCAATCCCCTGCTGCTGGAGTTCGGCGCCGGGGTCTGGCTGGGCAAGTGCTGGTCGGAGAACCGGCTGCCCGGCCGCGGCCTCTCCTGGGCGATGATCGCTGCGGGCGTCGCCGGCTTCGTCGCCGTCAGCCTCGCCGGGATCGATGTGGAGCCGGCCCGCATCCTCTACTGGGGCCTGCCCGCCGCCCTGCTGGTCACCGGCGCGGTCAGCCTGGAGCGGCACGGCCGGATCGCCGACTGGCCGCCGCTGCGCGCCCTCGGCGACGCCTCCTATTCCGTCTACCTGGTGCACGGCCTGGCGATCTCCGCGGCTTTCCGCGCCCTGCAGATGGCCCACGTCACCGCGCCCGCTGTCGTGCTGCCGGTGTCGCTGATCGTCGGCGTCGTGGCGGGCCTGGCCACCTACCGGCTGGTGGAGAAGCCGCTGATGCGCCTGTTCAAGACCGGCCTGGGCGCGCACCGGCCGAAGGCCCCAACGCCCCTGGCGGGCGTCGCGCCCGCCCCCGACGCCTAGTCGTCCAGGCGATCGAGCAGGTCCGGGCCGGCGTCGCGCACCGAGCTGCAGCCGGTGAGGATCATCGCCACCGCCAGCTCCGAGCGGAGCCGCGCCAGCATCTGCGCGATCTGCGCCTCGCCGCCGGCGGCCAGGGCGTAGGCCCAGGCGCGGCCGACGAAGCAGGCCTTCGCGCCCAGCGCCACGGCCTTCAGCACATCCAGTCCGGAGCGGATGCCGCCGTCCACGTAGACCTCCAGGTCGCCGCCCACGGCGTCGGCCACCCGCGGCAGGGCGGAAATCGAGGATCGTACCCCGTCGAGCTGCCGGCCGCCGTGGTTGGAGACCACCAGCCCCTGGGCGCCGGCCCGGACCGCGTCGCGCGCGTCCTGCGGATCGAGCACGCCCTTGACCACGATCGGACCGTCCCAGGCCTCGCGGACGAAATCGAGGTCGGCCCAGGTCACCGAGCGGTCGAAGTTCCGCGCGATCCAGCTCAGGTAGTCGGTGACGCTCTGGCCCTCCTGCACCGCCCCGGCCACCGATCCCAGGGTGTGCGGCCGGCCGCGCGCCCAGACATCCCACATCCAGCCGGGATGGCTGAGCCCGTCCAGCGCCTGGTTCAGGAATCCGGACAGGCCGCTCGAACCGGTGAAGCCGGACCGCACGTCGCGGTAGCGGGCGCCGGGGATCGGCAGGTCGACGGTGAACACCAGCACCGGACTGCCCGCCTCCCGGGCCCGCGCGATCAGCTCGCGCATGAAGCCGCGGTCCTTGAGCATGTAGAGTTGGAACCAGGGAGCCGGGCCGGCGCGGACCACCTCCTCCACCGAGCACACCCCGACCGTGGAGAGGCAGAACGGCACGCCGGCCGCCGCCGCGGCCCTGGACGCCTGCACCTCGCCGCGCCGGCCGAACATGCCGGACATGCCGACCGGCGCGAGGCCCACCGGCATGGACAGCGTCTGCCCCAGCGTCTCGACGGCCATGTCCAGCGTGGTCATGTCGCGCATCACCCGCTGGCGCAGCGCGATCGCCTCCAGGTCCTCGACGTTGCGCCGCAGCGTCGCCTCCGCGTAGGAGCCGCCGTCGATATATTCGAAGAACATCTTCGGCAGCCGGCGACGCGCGAGCTCCCGATAATCCGACACCGACGCCGCGCGCATCTTCCCTCCCCTTGGCCTTCAGCCCGGACCCGACGGCAAGTTATCAATAGCGATTGCGGCCGTCTTGGATCGGGCGCGAACAATGACCTGGGGCGTCATAGGCCATTCCTCAGGAGAACCTAAGATGCGAACGACCTTGATCATCAGTGGAATTCTATCGCTCGCCCTGGCGCTGCCGGCGGCGGCGCAGACGACCGGCGCGGGCGGATCCACCAGCGGCTCGACCATGAGTCCGTCGACGAGCGCCGGCTCGACCGGCGCCATGAGCAGCACGACGACCACCAAGAAGAAGGCGGCCAGGCATAAGAAGACTCATCGCTCCGCCGCCGCGGCGGCCAGCGGCTCCAACACCAGCAGCACGTCCAAGATGAGCAGCCCGGCCGCGACGGGAACCACCACCACGCCTCCGTCCAGCACGACTCCGCACTGACCCGGTCCGGCGGAAGGCCCAGCCTTCCGCCGGCCTAGGCCGAGGCCGTCGCCGGCGCCTCCGCGACCGCCGGCGCCGGTGGGCCCATGACGATCCAGACCTGATGGCCCCGCGCCATCAATTCGCCCGTGGCGCTGAACAGGGCCACGCCCGCCAGTTCCTTGCGGCCCTCGCGCGCCAGCGGCCAGGCGGTGACGATGCACGCCTCCCCGACCCGCGGCCGACGCAGGACCTCGCCGGTCATGGTGCCGAGCAGCGCGCCGTGGCGGCCTTCCTTCGCCACCCAGGCGAAGTAGCCGGGGCAATCCAGCGCCGCCCAGACAACTTCGGTCGTCGCCAGGCCGGCGGCGTCGGCGAAGGCCGCGTGCGGTGTCCAGACCCCCGCCAGATGGCCCAGCGGCGCGCCCTCGATCTGACCGGCGAACACCCGCAGCCCGTCGCCCTCGTGGCGCTCCGGTCCGCAGGTGAAGCAGATCGGGTGGAAGCGCTGCTCCAGTCCGACATAGCCGCGGCCGGCCGCGCGGGCCGCCTCCAGGCTGGGCGGCTCCGGCGGAGTCGGCAGCTCCGCGCCGGACGCCGCCTGGCTCTTGCCGACCAGCGCCCCGTCGGCGTCGGTCATCAGGAGGGCGCCGTTCTCGGTCTCGAGATGGAGTTCGACATCCAGGGGAACCCGGGCGCGCAGCACCGAGGTGGCGGGACCGTCGATGTCCTTCGCCAGCACGCCGCAGACATAGCCGCCGTTGCCGGAGTTCGGGGGGCCGCAGAACTGCTGGCCGATCATGATTTTAGGCAAACCGAATGACTCTTGGCTGAAATGATCAAATCAATGGCCAAGGCTCCCACAAAATCTGGCCGCAGCGGAAGAGCCAAAATCCACCGCCCGGCGTTGGAGCGATGGGGCGGGCGCTGTAGCTTGCTCGCCAACCGCCCCCGGGCGGACTCAGAAGCCTATCGAGGAGAATGCGGTGAGCGAGCGGATGGAACGACCCTGGGCCCTGATGCGCCACCACGCCGGCTGGGCGGACGTCTTCCACATCGAGAGCGAGACCCCGGATTCCATCACCGGCTTCTATCCGGACCGGGAGACGGTCGGTCCACCGGTCAACTATTCGGTCCGCGCCGTGCTCGCCCGCTATCCGACCCTCGAAGCCGCCCGCAGCGCGCGCGAGGAGGCGGTCGCCGAATGGCGCAAGCATGACGCCGCCGTGCGCGACGCCGAGACCCAGCTGCGGGAAGCCGAAAAGGCCCGCGAGGACGCCTGGGTCAAATGCCTGCGCGACGCCGCCGAGCGGTGACGAGGCGGAAGGGGCTCAGAGGCTGAGCCCCTTCGACACCCACCAGGCGAAGGCCGCGGCCAGTACGGCGATCAGCACCGCGCGCCACGCAGGCGCAAAGCTCAGGGCCGGGTCGGCCGCGAACCGCCGGCGGCCGGTGATCATCGGCCCGATCAGGTTCGAGCGCTTGTAGGCCAGGTAGAAGACCACCGCCGCCACGTGCAGAACGACGAGCGCCTGCAGCGCCGAGAAGCTCCAGTGATGCCAGGCGGCGAACAGCCGGCCGGTGTCGAAGTCCACCCGGTCCGACAGCGGCCCGGACTCCAGGCCGTCGACGTCCACTGCGAACAGGCCGGTGACGACCTGCACGACCGAGACGGCGAGAAGGGCCAGCACGCTCCAGGCGCCCAGCGGATTGTGGCCGGGCACATCCGTCCGCGTGCGGCTGGGCAGGGTCTTAAGATAGGCAAGCGTCGCGCCAGGGCCGCGGACGAAGCTGGCGAACCGGGCGCTGCCGGAGCCTGCGAACCCCCAGGCCAGCCGGAACGCCAGCAGGCCGAGCACCGCATAGCCGCTCCAGCGGTGCCAATCCATGTGGCCGGTCTCGCCCGCCCACCAGGAGAAGGCGATCAGCGCCGCCAGCGCCCAGTGGACGATCCGCGTGGGCGCGTCCCACAGCCGGGCGCGGACAGCGGCGCCTGCCGGATCCGCCGCGGCCACCCTAGGTCTTCTCGGGCACGCGATACTTGTCGTGGCAGTTCTTGCAGGCCCCGCCGGTGGCCTTCGCCTGCGCCTTGATCGCGGCGAGGTCCCCGGCGCCGGCGATCTCCTGCAGCTTGCCGCTTTCGACCTGCAGGCGGTTGACCGCGGCCGCGAAGCCGGCGGCGTCGCGCCAGACTTCCGGCTTGGCGTCAGTCTTGAAGCCGGACTCCACGCCGCTGCCCTTCGGGAACCAGGTGGGCAGCTGGGTGGTCAGACCCTTCAGCTTGGTGGCGTTGGTGGCGATCAGCGCCTTGTTCGGATTGCTCTTCTTCAACTCGTCGTTGATGGCCTTGAAGGCCGCGCCCTGCTGCTTGAAGTTCTGATGGCGCATGTAGGCCGCCTTGGCGCCTGGCGCGCTCGGCATCGGCCCCATGTGCTCGTGGGCGAAGGCCCCGCCGGCGGCGCTCGCCGCACCAATCGCCATCGCGAGCGCCAGCGCGCCGCCCCTGCCCAACGTCATCGCCATGAAGCGTACCTTCCGATCCGAGCCCTGGCGGACATTGCCGGGGCGACGGAGCGGCCGTCAACGGGCTCAGTGCGCGGCGGTCGCCGGCGCGGACTTCACCGGCGCGCCGTGCTGGACGCCCTCCGCCATCAGCGAACCGCAGGCGGCGTCCTTGGCCAGGCCGGGATCGATGAACGGAAGGACGGCCGCCAGCGGCGAGAGCAGGGTCGCGAGCGCCACCGCCACGCCGCCCTGGGCGATCGTCTGGCCGGGTTGCACCCCGAGCTTGGGGCGCAGGATCGGCCCGTCGACGGTGATCGGCAGCAGCAGATGGACGAGCCGGAATTCTTTGGAGTGGCCCTGCAGGCGGAACGCCATGCGCTCGGTGCCCATGTTGACCGTGCCGGAGCCGGTGATCAGCACCGGACCGGTGTCGACGACCACATGGTCGGCGTTGAGCACGCCGTTGACGGCCTGGAAGTGCGCCACGCCGCAGCGGATGGGCGTGGTCTGCTGGTTCTTGGACATCAGCAGGCCCAGGCCCTTGACGACGTTGACGCCGGCCAGCTCGGCGAAGGCCTGGCGGATCTCGCCGCCGGGGACCACCAGCATCACCTGGCCGTTGGCGTTGGCGAACGCCTTGTGGACGGAATCCCCGGTCCCATGCAGCTGGGCGCGGCCGACCAGCGAGCCGCCGAACGGGTTCGCGCCGCCGATGCGGACGGGGATGAGCTCTTCCAGCCGCGCGTTCGACAGGCGCAGATCCAGATCCGTGACGGGCATGGCCTTGCGGGCGTCGAGGGTCACGTGGCCGGTGATCCTGCCCTGCGGCAGGTCGAGCGCGACCGGATCGGCCTTCAGCACCCCGGCGTTGAGTTTCACCCGCACCGAGCCCGACCTCAGGTTCACCGGGGCGTTCTTGATGGAGGCCGCCTTGAAGGTGACGTCGGCGTCGATGGCGCGGATCCGGTCCACCTTCAGGGTGGCGTCCGGCAGCATCCGCTGCTCCGCCTGCAGCTTGCGGGCGACCGCCACCTGGGCCGGCGAGGCGACCTTGCCGTGCTTGGGCGCGCCGCCGAAGACCGCGCCGAGGTCGGGGAAGTCTAGCGCGTTGGAGCGCAGGTCGGCGTTCAACAGCGGCCGGTCGCCGCCGGTCTTCACCGAGATCTTGCCGCTGAGGTCGGAGCTGCCGACCCGTCCCCCAAGGCCGTCGATCCGCCACAGGTGCACGTCGCGCGACAGCCGGGCGTGGAGGCTGTACGGCGGCGAGTTCGGCAGCGGCACGCCGGTCAGGCCATAGAGGTCGGCCAGGTCCGGCCCGCGGGCGGTGGTGTTCATGTAGAACTGGCCGAGGTCGAACGGCTTGGGCACCGCGCCCTTGGCGGTGACGTAGGTGTCGCCGGCGCGGATGTCGGCGTCGAACGGATAGGGCTTCTTGCGGTCGATGTTGAGCAGCGGCCCGCCCACCACCTGCAGGATGAACGGCTGCTTGTTCAGCGCCCCACGCCCGGTCATTTCGAAACCGCGGTTGTCGCCGCCGAGCCGCTCGTGGGCGTTGACCGTGCCGTTGAAGGTCAGGCCGCGCTTGGCGTCCTGATAGCTCAGGTGGCCGTCGTCGATGATGAAGTTGCGGATCGGCGGCAGCCGCAGCGGCTGGTCCTTCTGCTTGCCGTCCGAGAAGTCGTAGTTGGCCCGACCCTGGGCGTCGCGATACAGCCGCACGTTCGGCTGGGTGAACCGCAGCAGCCGCAGGTCGACGTGGCCGGTGAGCAGCGGGATCAGCCGGATCTGCACGGCGATGCGGCCGATGTCGGCCATCTTGTCCTTGCCGGCCCAGCCGGGGTTGGCGACCTTCACCCCGTCCACGGTGGCGCTGGGCTGCCAGGACCACAGGTGGACGTTGAGGGGGCCGTCGATGGTCACCTCGCGGTGCATCCGCGCCGAGGCGATCCGGGCGACGGGCCCGCGGAACCAGTTCCAGTCCCAGATGGCGATCAGGATGGCCACGGCGAGCACCAGCACCGCCAGCACGCCGCCGATCCACGCCATGGTCTTGCGCGTCGGCCGCTTCAGCCGGGTCTGCCCCAGCCGTTCGCGGGTCGCTCGCCACTGATCTCGGGTCCAGGTCCCGGCGCGCTGCATCGGCCGGCGCTCGCCCGTCTCGGGGCGGCGCGCAGGAGCCTTGGCGCCGTCGCGACGGCGACCAGGCTCGGGGTTCGGATAGGATTCGGTGGTCAAAAGGATTCCGCTCCGCAGCACGCCCGGAAGCCTAACGCACGCGCCCCACTGCGCAGTTCCCCTCAAACCCTAATGGCTTACGCCGCGGCCTCCGGCGGCGGCGCGGGCGGTCGCCAGGAGGATGCGCAGGTCGAACAGCAACGACATGCGCTCCAGGTATTCGCAGTCGAGCTTCACCTTATCCGGGATCGGCAGCTCGTCGCGCCCATTGATCTGCGCCCAGCCGGTGAGGCCGGGCCGCAGGCGGTCCACGCCGCCCTCGGTGCGCAGCGCCACCAGGTCATCCTGGTTGAACAGCGCCGGACGGGGCCCCACCAGGCTCATGTCGCCCTTCAGCACGCTCCACAGCTGCGGCAGCTCGTCGAGGCTGGTCCGGCGCAGGAAGCGACCCAGCGGCGTGATCCAGCGCTCGGGGTCGGCAAGCAGGTGCGTGGCGACCTGCGGCGTGTCGGTCCGCATGGTGCGGAACTTCGGCATGGCGAAGAAGCAGTTGCCGCGGCCGACCCGCCGCGACCAGTGCAGCGCCGGCCCCGGACTCTCCAGGCGCACCGCCACGGCGAGCGCGACCAGCACCGGCGACAGCACGATCAGGCCGGTCAGCCCGCCTGCGATATCCACCAGCCGCTTCACGACGCCGCGAAACTCCCTCGCCCGGACCTGCCGGTTCTAGGGCGCCGCGCGGCGCCGCGCCAACTCAGACGGTCGGCGGCTCCGACGACCGGGCCTGGGGCTTGGCCTTGGGCGCGATCGAGCGCGGTTCCGACGGCTCAGGGCGCGGCGTGGGTGCGACGGCGCGCGGCTCCGGGGGAGCCGCCATTTCCAGCGTCGGCGCTGCGGCGACCTCGTTGGCGGCGTCCAGCGCCTCGACCACGGGGGCGATCGGCGCAGCTTCGCCGCCGACCGGCGCCGGCGGCAGCTCCGGCTTGGCCAGGGCTTCGAGCACAGGCTCAGCGGCCGACGTCGCGGCGTCGGCGAGGTCGACGGCCTTTTCCGGCGCCTTGGCCGTTCGGGCGAACATCGCCTCCAGGTTCTCCGGCCGGGCCCATTGGGTCATCCACCACCAGGCGACGCCGCTCATGGCGACCCCGGCGAACAGGCCCCACAGCGGCGTGGCGAAGCCGATGAGGGCCTCGGGGGCCGGCGGTTTGGGGAAAAGCTCACGTGTCTCACCAGCGATCATGGTCATGGCGACCTCCTGCGGCTACAGCGACTTTATTGCGTCGCAACATAACACGCCGTCGCTCTCGCAGTTGCGAAATTCCGGTGACTAGATGCGATGGACGCGCCCCGCGCCGCGATCGCCCAAGGTCTGCGCAGTCCAGCCGCAGATCGCCTCCAGCGTCGGCGCCATCTCCTCCGGCCCGCCGACCAGCACCAGGGCGCAGCCGTTCATCTTCATCGGATCGGTCAGCGGCCGCATCCGGGTCTCCGCCACCAGGGCCGGCGCCTGCGCCCCGTCTTCCAGGTCGCGCAGGAAGGCGTCGAAGGTCTCGAGGTCCTTCAGCGGCAGCCAGACCAGCAACTGCGCCAGAGGGTTCTTGCGCCGCACGCCCGCCACCGTGGCGACGATGCGGGCATAGTCGTCGGCGCGCTCGAACGGTGGGTCGATCAGCACCAGCACCGCGCCCTGCCGGGGGCAGCGCTCCACCGCCATCGCATAGCCGTCCGCGCACAGGGCGCTGACGTTCGGGCGGCCCTTCAGGAGGTCGCGCAGCGCCGCGTGCTCCTCAGCCCGCAGTTCGCAGGCCAGGTAGCTGTCCTGCGCTCTCATCCGCTCGGCGATCAGCCAGGGCGATCCGGGATAGCGCCGCACCGGCCCGCCGCCGTTCAGCGCCTTCACCGCCTCGACCAAAGGCGCAAACGCGGCCGGCGCATCGCGCGCCGCCATCAGCCGGACGATCCCGGCGTCGGCCTCCCCGGATTTGCGCGCCTCCGGGCCCGCCAGGTCATAGAGCCCGCGGCCGGCGTGGGTGTCGATCACCGCCAGCGGCCCGGCGCCCGCGGTCATCCGCCCCAGCAGCTGCAGCAGCGCGGCGTGCTTGACCAGGTCGGCGAAGTTCCCGGCGTGGAAGGCGTGACGATAGTTCAAGGGCTTATCCCGAGCTCTGGCAGGAACCGGCGCTGCGCATACCACGTTGCGGGCGAGCCAGAGGAGGGCGCGGTGCAAATGGCCAGGGACATGCCCGACAACCAGACGCCAGCCGCGCCGGCGCTGGAGGACGTCGAGGCCGCGGGCCTCAGCTACGTCAGCGACCAGGATCCGGGCCTCCGCCGCGAGAAGGCGGGCGCCGGCTTCGACTACCTGCGCCCGGACGGCTCCGCGGTCAGCGACGAGCGCACCCTCGACCGCATCCGCAAGCTCGCCATCCCGCCGGCCTGGACCGACGTCTGGATCAGCCCCAAGGCCAACGGCCACATCCAGGCCACCGGCCGCGACCAGAAGGGCCGCAAGCAGTACCGCTACCACGACGGCTGGCGGCAGGTGCGCGACGGCCACAAGTACGACCGCCTCATCGCCTTCGGCCGCGCCCTGCCGAAGCTCCGCGCCCGCGTCGACGCCGATCTCGCCAAGCGCGGCCTGCCCCGCGAGAAGGTGCTGGCCGCCGTGATCCGGGTCATGGAGATGACGCTGATCCGCGTCGGCAACGAGGAATACGCCAAGGCCAACAAGAGCTTCGGCCTCACCACCCTGCGCGACCGCCACGCCCGGATCGGCGCCGGCGGGGCGGAATTCGAGTTCCGCGGCAAGAGCGGCAAGATGCACAAGACCAGCTTCCGCGACCGGCGGCTGGCCCGCATCGTCAAGGCCTGTCAGGACCTGCCCGGCCAGCGGCTGTTCCAGTACATCGACGAGGACGGCGAACGGCGCGCCGTGGAGTCCGCCGACGTCAACGCCTACCTGCGCGAGGTGCTGGGCGACGACTTCTCCGCCAAGGACTTCCGCACCTGGGCCGGTACCCTGAACGCCGCCCGCGCGCTCGCCATGCAAACCGAATGCGCCAGCGCCTCGGAGGCCAAGCGAAACATCAACACCTGCGTCAAGGCGGTGGCCGGCCTCCTGGGCAACACCGCCGCCGTCTGCCGCGGCGCCTACATCCATCCGGTGGTGCTGGAGTCCTACGCCGAAGGCGCCCTGCCCCTGAAGCCCGGCAAGAGCGAGCGAGCCTTCGAGCTGGCGGTGCTGCGCTTCCTGGAGGCGGCCCGCGACAAGAGCGAGGCGGCCGCCACGGCCGCCGCCCGGGACGTAGCGCGCCAGGCCGCCTGACCGGCCAGGCTTGAGCAGCCAGGCTTGACCGCTCAGGCCTTGACCCCGGGGCATGCTGGCGCGGCCCGGCTGAACGGCGCTATGGTCGTCCCCAAACGACGCGGGGGGCGCCCGCGCTCCTGGGAGGACACCGCGTGCTCGGACCGCGCCTGCGCTTCGGCGCCTTCATCGCCCCCTTCCACCCGGTCGACGAGAACCCGACCCTGGCGATCCAGCGCGACCTGGAGCTCGTCCAGTGGCTGGACGAGCTGGGCTATGACGAGGCCTGGATCGGCGAGCACCACTCCGCCGGCTACGAGCTGATCGCCTCGCCGGAGGTGTTCATCGCCGCCGCGGCCGAGCGCACCAAGCACATCCGCCTGGGCACCGGCGTCGCCTCCCTGCCCTACCACCACCCGCTGATCCTCGCCGACCGCATCAACCAGCTCGACCACATGACCCGCGGCCGGGTGATGTTCGGCGCCGGCCCCGGCGCCCTGGTCTCCGACGCCTGGATGATGGGCATTCCGGTGCAGAAGCAGCGCGACCGCATGGACGAGGCGCTGGGCGTGCTGGTCCGCCTGTTGCGCGGCGAGGAGGTCACCCATGCCTCGGACTGGTTCGAGCTGGCCAACGCCCGCCTGCAGATGACGCCCTACTCGCGGCCGTCGGTGGAGATGGCCGTGGCCAGCCAGGTGTCGCCGACCGGCGCCCGCGCCGCCGGCCAGCACGGCCTGGGCCTGCTGTCGCTGGGCGCCACCACCACCGCCGGCTTCAACGCGCTGGCCTCCAACTGGGCGATCGCCACCGAGCAGGCCGCCGAGCACGGCCAGACCATGGACCGCAACGCCTGGCGGCTGGTCGGGCCGATGCACATCGCCGAGACCCGCGACCAGGCGATGGAGGACATCCGCTTCGGCCTCGAGAAGTGGATCTTCTACTTCCGGGAGATCGCCAACCTGCCGCTGGTGCCGGAGGGCGACGATCCGGTGCAGGCGATGATCGACACCGGCATGGCGGTGATCGGCACGCCCGAGGACGCCATCGCCCGCCTCGACCAGCTGGTGGAGGAGTCCGGCGGCTTCGGCGCCTTCCTGCTGATGGCCCACAACTGGGCGCCCTGGGCGGCCACCAAGCGCTCCTATGAGCTGATGGCGCGCTACGTCTTCCCGAAGTTCCAGCAGCTCAACGTCAACCGCGAGGCCTCGATGAACTGGGTGCGCGGCAACAAGGACGAGTTCACCAGCCAGGTGCGGCAGGCGGTCGGCGCCCGTATCGTCCAGCACATGATGGAGAAGGGCGCGGACAACATCCGCCCCGACATCGTGGCCATGATCACCGGCGCGGCGTCCAAGGAGACGCCGGCCGAATAGTCCTCCCTATCGGCGATAGGCGAAGCCGACCCGGAAGGTGCGGGGCTGGGCGTAGCTGTTGATGCCGTCGGCGGTCTGGGCCGTCACGATGCCGGCGTCGCCGAGATTGTCGACCGCCACATAGACCTCCGAGCTGGGCGCGATGCGCCAGGCCGCGCGGGCGTCCACCTCGACGCCGGGCGCGAGCCGCCGGGTGTTCTGGTCGTCGTCGTAGCGCACGCTCTCGTAGCGCGCGTCGGCCGACAGGGTCAGCCGCTCCAGCGGCCGCCAGTCGAGGCCGCCGGTGACGGTCAGGTCGGGCGCCTGCGCGGGCCGCAGGCCGGTGAGCTGCGGGGCGGTCGAACCGCCGTCGACCCGCGCGTGGGTCGCGGAGAAGGCCGCGCGCCAGGCCAGCGTCGCCGCGAACTCGCCGCTCGCCTCGCCCTCGAGGCCGTAGGCGTTGATCTTGCCGGCGTTCTGGCGCTGGCGCAGGGTGCCGCCGGCCGGGATGAAGCCGGCGGTCGGGAAGGTCGCCGGCCCGACGCCCACGGTCACGTTGGTGATCGGATCCTCGACGCGGTTGTAGAACAGGGTCGCGCTCCAGCGCACCGGGCCGTCGCCGCCGGCGCCCGCCTCGATCCCCTGCAGGGTCTCGGGCCGCAGCGTCGGGTTGGCCTCGGTGACGTCGTTGCCGACCCGGAACGGCCGGTACAGCTCGTTCAGCGTCGGCGGCCGGAAGCCGGCGTAGGCCGCGCCGCGCAGCCAGAGGTCGGGCGTGAAGGTGTAGCGGATGCCCGCCCGCGCCGTCGGCGTCGTGCCGGAGGCGTCGGGCGTCGACTGGTTCAGCGTCGTGGCGCCGGTCGCCAGCGTGTACTCGTGGCGGTTGGCGTTGCTGTTGCCCCAGGCGTCGACGCGCGCGCCGGCCGTCAGCAGCCACGGCCCCTGATCCAGCGAGGTGTCCAGGTAGACGCCGGCCACGGTGGTCTGGCCGCCGGCGTCCCGGCCCATGGTGTAGGCGCCGTTGATATACCGGAACCGCTCGTGCTCGACGCCGGTGGTCAGCCGCCCGTCAACGCCGGCTTCCCACTCGACCAGGCCCAGAACCCCTTGCAGGGCGGCGTTGACGCCATAGCCCTGGGCCGGCGTCGCGTACTGGTCGTTGGCGGGCGTGGTGGTGGCGCGGCCGGCGGCCACCGCGACGGAGCTGTTGGCCAGGTCGCTGGCCCGCGCCCAGGCCTGCAGGCGCCAGCCGCCGACGCCTTCGGCCGCCGGCTTCGCCAGGGTGAAGGTGGCCGACGCGCCGCTCGCGATGGAGCGCGCGCCGATCAGGCCGGCGCCGCGGCGCTCCTCATAGGCGCCCAGCCGCGCGGCGGCCTGGATGCCGTTGATCTCGTGCTGGACGCGGAAGGCGAAGGACTCGTCCTGGAGCGTGAGCGGCTGGTCGGCCGCGCCACGCTGGGCGCCGCGCACCGGCGTGTATCCGTCGGAAGTCTCGGCGCTGGCGGTGAGCAGCACACCCGGCCCGCCGCCGGAGACCGCGGCGCGATAGCTCCCGCGCTCGCCGGCCGAGACGTCCAGCGCCGCCAGGCCATCCACCGCGCCGCGCTCCTGCAGGGCCACGACCCCGGTCAGCGCCCCCGCGCCATACGGCCCCGCGCCGGCGCCGCGGACGATGGTGGCGCCGTCGAGGCCCTCGGCCGGCAGCGCGGTCCAGATCACCCAGCCGCCGAACGGATCGTTCACCGGCGCCCCGTCGAGCGTCACCAGGGCGCGGCCCGCGCCGGAGCCGGCGATGGAGCGCAGGGACAGGCCCTGGGTGGTCGGGTTGGCCGCGCCGCTGCCCGTGCGGCGGAACAGCGAAAGCCCGGGCGACTGCTTCAGCGCCTCGTCCAGCCGGGGATTGATCTTCAGGATCTCCGGCCCGATCTGCACCGCGTCGAACGCCGCCTCGCCGGCCAGCGGGGCCAGGCGCGGGGCGTAGACCACCACAGCTTCGACGTCGTGCGGAGGGGGCAGATCGACGGGCATCAGTATCTCCGGTCAGGCGTCGGGGGAGTCGGTACGCCTCATGGGGCGGTCCAATAGGCGGCTGACGACCGTTGCGCCATGGCAGAAGCAATCATCTTCGATCACCCCTCAGAGACCGACTGCGGAGCACCCCAGCCCTGGACGCTGGCTCGCCGTCCGCTTCACGGCTAGGAAGGCGGCATGGCCAAGGGTTCAGGCAAGGTCGCCATCGTCACCGGCGCCGGCAGCGGCATCGGCCGGGCCGTGGCGCTCGCGCTGCTCGACGCGGGCTGGTCGGTGGCCCTGGCCGGCCGCCGGCTCGAGGCGCTGGAGGAGACCGCCGCCCTGTCCGGCGAGGCGGCGGACTGGGCGCTGCCGGTCGCCGCCGACGTCAGCGATCCGGCTTCGGTCGAAAACCTCTTCCAGTCGACCCGCGCCCGCTTCGGCCGCCTCGACCTGCTGTTCAACAACGCCGGCAGCGGCGCGCCGCCCGTGCCGCTGGAGGACCTGCCGCTGGAAGCCTGGAAGCGCGTGGTCGACGTCAACCTGACCGGCGCCTTCCTCTGCACCCAGGCCGCCTTCCGGCTGATGAAGGCGCAGGACCCGCGCGGCGGGCGGATCATCAACAACGGCTCGATCTCGGCGCACGTCCCGCGCCCGCGCTCCGTGGCCTACACCGCCACCAAGCACGCGATCACCGGCCTGACGCGCTCCACCTCGCTGGACGGCCGCGTCTACGACATCGCCTGCGGCCAGATCGACATCGGCAACGCCGGCACCGAGATGACCCGGGCGATGAGCCGCGGCGTGCCGCAGGCGGACGGTTCGCTGGCGCCGGAGCCGGTAATGGACGTCTCCGCCGTGGCCGACGCCATCCTCTACATGGCCGGCCTGCCGTTGGAGGCCAATGTGCAGTTCATGACCGTGATGGCCACCAAGATGCCGTTCATCGGCCGCGGCTGATCAGGCCGCGCGGACAGGTTCCGACGGCGCCAGCCCAGGCGCCCAAAACGTGACCGTCGCGCCTAGTTCTGCCGCACCGCAGCAGGCGATTGTTGCAGAGCAGCATTTCGCGTTGCGGTGCAGCTTAAATCGTGAGATTTCCCGACTCGTCAGGCGCAAGGCCACGGTTAGTTACGGCCACCGCCCGACGGGGAACGCCGCGAAAGGGGTTGGCAGCAACCTCAATCCGGAACCGAACAACATGATCCGTATCGCAACTCTGGCGGCTGTGGCCGCCGCGCTCATCGCCGCTCCCGCCAGCGCCGAATCCATCCGCATTCCCCTCGCCGGCAAGACGCCGCACCAGGTGAACGTGGAAGTCTACAAGGCGGCCAACAAGCTGTGCCGCGAGATGAATGCCGGCGCGAGCTTCCCCATCGACGCCCAGCACGTCTGCGTCATGAACACGGTCCACGCGACCATGGCCCAGCTGAAGGCGCCGATGAAGGTCGCCGAGCGCTGAGGTCCGCGGGCTCAGTCGGCGAACGCCGGCGCCCGCTTCTCCAGGTTGGCCATGACGGCCTCCACCTGATGGGTTGAGCCGATCAGCGCCCCTTGCTCCTGGCTCTCGTGGAGCAGGATCTGGCGCTGGTCGGCCTCGGCCGCCAGGTTGAACAGCCGCTTGCCGGCGCGGATCGCGGTGGGGCTCTTGCCGGCGATCTCGCGGGCCAGCGCCAGCGCCTCGTCGCGCGGGTCAGCGCAGACCCGGGTCGCCAGGCCCATCGACAGCGCCTCCTCGCCGGAGAAGATCCGGCCGGTCCAGGTGAGCTCGCGGGCCACGTCGTCGCGGACCAGGCCGCGCATCAGCACCATGCCGCCCATGTCCGGCACCAGGCCCCACTTGATCTCCATCACCGCCATCCGCGCGTCGGCGGTGACGAAGCGCAGGTCGCAGCCCAGCGCGAGCTGGAAGCCCCCGCCGAACGCCACCCCGTGCACCGCCGCGATCACCGGCACAGGGACCTCGCGCCAGACCATCACCGCATGCTGCGCGCGGTTGGAGCCGCCCTCGGTGCGCTTGGGCGTGAGCAGCTCGCCGGCCGTTCCGCCGTCCGCGCCGCGCCGTTCCCCGGAGGCCATCGACTGGAAGCTGCCCATGTCGAGCCCCGCGCAGAACGCCCGCCCGTCGCCGGACAGCACCGCCGCGCGCACCCCAGGCTCGGCCTTCAGCCGCTCGCCGGCCTCGATCAGGGCGTCGAACATCGCGCCGTCCAGCGCATTCATCTTGTCCGCCCGCACCAGCCGCACGTCGGCGACGCCGTCCTGGATGTCCATGGTCACGCGATCGTTCATGGCGGATCTCCCTTAATCGCCGGCAGGCGTCAGGCTGTAGCCGACGCGCGGAAAATGGACGTGCAGCAGGTCGAGCTCGCCGCACTCGCGGGCAATGATCACCCGGTCGGGCGTGACGGTCACCAGCCGCCCCTCCACCGGATCGCGGCCGTAGTCGTCGGCCCGCACCACCACGGCGTCGCCGGGCCGCAGGCCCGAGGGGTCGGCCGGATCCCACTCCGGAACCGGCCCGGCGGCCGAGGTCATCGCCGCCTTGAGGGCGTCGGCGCCGCTCATCTCGCTGCGCTGGCCGTGGCCGAACCCGGCCATCCGCTCGCGCCAGCCGAGGGTGCGCGTCAGCCCTGAGAGCAGCCGCTCGGCCACCTCGGGCGCGGCCTTCGTCAGCCACCAGACGTTCATATAGGCCGCCACGTCGCCGAGGGCCGGCGTCGGTCCGCCCATGAAGTCGCCGGCCGCCGCGAGGCCCTGTTCGATCCAGGCCGCCTGGCCTCGCCATTGAGCCCGCATCGGCCCGGCGGCGGCCTTCATGGCGGCCATGTCGAAGGGCCGGCCCGATAGTTTCTCGCGGTCCTCGATGAACTCGCGCGGGACCTTGTCGCCGATCTCGCCGAACACCACCGCCACGGTGACCTGGAAGAACAGCCGGTCGGCCCAGAAGTTGACCGCCCAGCCGGGCCCCCGCAGCACCGGCGGCTGCGGCGCCCTGGCCTCGATCTCGGCCAGGATCACCTGGGTGTCGCAATAGATGTCCGCGCCGATCTGCATCACCGGGGCGCGGCGATAGCCCCCCGTCAGGCGGGTGAGATCAGGCTTGGGCATGATGGTCGGCTGGATGACCGAGCGCCACGCGAGCCCCTTCAGCCCCAGCATGACCCGCACCTTCTCCGAGAAGGGCGAGGCGTCGTAGTGGTGCAGGATGATCTCGGCCATGTCCTAGCCTACCACTCCCGGCGCCGGGTCACGGCTTCAACGCCTTCAGCCAGGGGATCAGGATGGCGTTGACCTCGTCCGGCCGCTCCTGCTGGGTCCAGTGGCCGCAGCCTTCCAGCATGTGGCCGGCCTGCAGCCCCGGCGCGTGCTGGCGCATCATGGCGATGGGGTCGGCGATCCGCCCGAAGCCGGTGCTCGCCGGGTCCTTGGTCCCGCCGATGAACAGCGACGGCTGCTCGATCAGCCGGCCCTTCAAGCCCTGCAGCCAGTCGAAATCCCGCTCGTGGTTGCGGTAGCGGTTGATCGGCCCGCGGAAGCCGCTCTCGCGGAACTCGCCGACGTAATAGTCCAGCTCCTGCTCGGTCAGCCAGGCCGGGAACGGCTGCGGATCGATGAGGCCGTCCAGCAGCTTCGCCCCCACCGGCTTCTGGGGCCAGCTGCCCTCCGGCGCATCCCCCGAGATCGCGTAGTAGAACTTCCGCAGGAAGCCGCGCACGTCGGCCTCGGCCTCCGCCTCGGGCGGCCCGACGTCCTGGAAATAGGCCTGGTAGAAGAACCGGCCCTTGCGGGTGAAGGCCGCGTCGAAGATCTCGGTGAACGGCCGGTTCGGCACGCCGGAATAGGGCACCGACAGCCCCGCCACCGCGGAGAACCGCTCCGGCCGGGTCAGCGCCGAGTTCCAGACGATCGGCGCGCCCCAGTCGTGGCCGACCAGGATCGCCGGGGCGTCGGGCTGCAGGGCGTCGGCCACCCCGGCCACGTCGCCGGTCAGCTGTTCCATGGAATAGGCTTCGACCGGGTGCGGCTTGTCCGATCCGCCGTAGCCGCGGACGTCGATGGCCGCGGCGGTGTAGCCGGCGTCGGCGATCGGCCCCAGCTGGTGGCGCCAGGAGAACCAGCTCTCCGGGAAGCCGTGCACCAGGATCACCAGCGGACCCTGACCCTCGACGGCGACGCGCAGCCGCGCCTGGCCGGCGTCGATGGTGCGGAACTCGGGCATCGCTCGCCTCCCCTTTTCCGCCATGCTTCGCCTTGTCGGCGCGGCTTTCAAGGGTGACCCGGCGTCAGCGGTCGCCGACGGCGGGCGTCAGTGGACGAAGGTCGCGACGATGTAGGCCAGCACCAGCACGCCGAAGCCGATCAGCATCACCCGCGTCCACAGCCGGTTGCGGGGATTGTCCTGGGGCGGCGGCGCGGGCGGCGGAGGGTTCGGTTCGGTCATCGGCGGGTTCTAACGCCTTGCCGGCGCAAACGGAAACGTCCGGCGCCAGCCTAGCCCAGCGGCGGCCGCTGCAGGCCGACGTCCCGATCGCAGCGCTCGTCGCGGTCCTTGGCCTCCAGGACGGTGGCGAGCAGGGTCGGGCCCTTGGCGCCGGGCTTGGCCGTGCTCACCAGCACGTTCAGGTTCCGCCGCCCGGGGGCGTTGCAGAAGGTCTCCTGCGACGCGTAGTCGACCGGGTCCCAGTGCGTCAGGGCCGGCGCGAACCGCTCCGGGCGCTTGGCGATCGCGGCCACGACCGAGTCGCGCACCTCGGAGGGAACCCCGGCGCTCGCCTCGACCGTACAGGCGTTGGGATTGGTCTCCCGGTGTATCGCCACGTCGTGGCCCTTGACGTCGACCACCGGCGCCCGGTCGATCACCGCGGCCAGGCAGGCGCCCATGGCCGACCCCGCCTCGTAAGCCGGCTCGGCGCGCGCCGCCACTCCGGCCGCCAGGGCGATCACTAGTCCGAGGGCTGCCGCGCGCATGGGATCCTTCCGCTGAAAGCTGAAGCCTCTTAGCCCGGCATGAAGGCGGCCTTGAGGCGCCCGCCGCGGATTGCCGACCGGCGGCGGCCCGCCCTCAGCCTTCGACCTCCAGGATCGGTTCGGCCGCCCGCTCCGCCGCCGGGATCGCCGCGACCCCTTCCCACTTGGCCACCGAGGCGGCGGCGATCGAGTTGCCGACTGTGTTGGTCGCCGTGCGGCCCATGTCGAGGAAGTGGTCGACGGCGAGGATCAGCAGCACGCCCGCGTCGGGGATCTTGAAGTAGGGCAGGCTCGAGGCCACCACCAGCAGCGAGGCGCGCGGCACGCTGGCGATCCCCTTGCTGGTCACGAACAGCAGCAGCATCAGCTGCGCGATCTGCGCCCCGCTCAGCTGGATGTCGTAGGCCTGCGCCACGAACAGGGCCGCGAAGGTGCAGTAGCACATCGACCCCACCAGGTTGAACGAGTAGCCGAGCGGCAGGACGAAGCTGGCGATCCGGTTGGGCACGCCGAACGCCTCCAGCTTCTCCAGCAGGACCGGATAGGCGGCTTCCGAGCTGGTGGTGGACAGCGCGATCAGCGCCGGCTGGCGGATCGTCTTGATGAGCTCCCACTGCCGCCGCGGCCCCAGCACCGCCGCGCCGGCGGCCATCATCACCGCCCAGAGCAGCGCCAGCGCCAGGTAGAAGCCGCCGACGTAGGAGGCGTAGGTGGCCACCACCTCCAGCCCCTGTTCGGCGAGCGCCCGCGCCACCGCCGCGAACACGGCGATGGGCGCCAGGTACATGACGTAGGTGGTCATCTTGAGCATGGCCGTGGACAGCGACTCGGCCATCCGCACGAGGTCGCGCCCGGCCGGCCCGATGTTGCCGATCGCCACCCCCGCCACCACGGCGAAGACGACGATCTGGAGCACCTCGTTGCGCGCCATGGCGTCGACGATCGAGGTCGGGATCAGGTGCTCGACGAAGCTGACGGCGGTCAGCGGCGGCGCCTTCAGGTCGGCCACGGCGCCGCTGGCGGCCTGCAGATGCAGTCCCGTCCCGGGATGCAGCAGCTCGACCGTCACCAGGCCGATGCCGAGCGAGACGAGCGAGGCGGCCAGGAACCACAGCATTGCGCGACCCGCCACCCGGCCGACCGCGCCGGAGTCGCCCATCCGCGCGACCCCCGTCACCAAGGTGGCGAACACCAGCGGCGAAATGATCATCTTGATCGTGCGCAGGAAGATCGTGGTGGCCAGTTCGAGGCCGCCGGTGATCACCTTCAGCGTCCCCGCGTCGTGGACGAACGCGTGGCAGGCGACCCCGAACACCAGGCCCAGGACCATCCCAAGCACCACAAGGCCGGTCAGTCCGTGCCGCATGAAGTTCCCCCAAGATCAGCCAGCGTCCGGCCGGCGCCGGCCGAGCGGGCACTCTGCGGGCGGCGTCACCCACAGCAAAGGCCTAGGGCCATTGCAAGATGTGGGTAGGTCATAACCGCCGCTAATGGCGCAGGGGCCGGAAGCGCCCGGCCCACGCTCCGTTCCGTTCTGCGGCGAGGCCCGGGCGGCGGCCTCATAGCCCCGATCTATAGCCTGCAAAAGCCTCCGCGCTTATGCGCGCGGGGGCCGCGGGCTAGGTCTCGCACATGATCTCGAACGCCCCCGATCCGAGGCTCGCAGACGGCCGTTTCCCGGCTCGTTGCGGCCGCGCGGCGCGGCGCGAGGACCATATCGGCGCACGCGCCTAGGCGACGGCGGCGCGCGAAGGCGGGCAAACAGTATGAATGGCGTGATCCAGGCTGAATCAAGCGCGGCTGCGCGGAGCCGGAGCGGCGGCGACGTGGTCGACGTGGTCGTGGCGGGCGCGGGCGTCGTCGGCGTCGCGACCGCCTACGCCATGGCGCGGCGGGGCTTGTCGGTGGCCCTGGTGGACCGCAATCGCGGCCCGGCGCTCGGCGCCTCCTACGCCAACGGCGCCCAGCTCAGCTATGCCTATTCCGACGCCCTCGGCAGCCCGTCGCTGATCAAGAAGTTGCCCTCGCTGGCGATGGGGGCCGATCCGCTCTTCCACCTGAAGGGCGCGCTCGACCCCGGCCTCATCGATTGGGGCCTCCGGTTCCTGGCCGCTTCGACCACTGCGGCGCACAACGCCAGCACCCTCGCCACCCTCAAGCTCGGGCTGGAATCCCAGCGCGCCATGCACGCCCTGCTGGAGCGCCATCCGATCGCCTTCGCCCACGCGGTGGCGGGCAAGATGCACCTGTACTTCGATCCGGAGTCGCTGGCCTCCGCCGCCAAGACAGTGGCGTTGAAGCGCCGCCACGGCGCGGTGCAGCAGGTGCTCACCGCCGCGGAGGCGATCGTCATCGAGCCCGCCCTCGGCGCCGCGAAGGGCCTGGTCGGCGTGGTCTATTCCCCCGAGGACGAGGTCGGCGATCCGCACCGGTTCAGCGAACAGCTCATCGAGGTCCTCAGGCGCGACTACGGCGTGCGCACGCTGTTCAACGTCGACGTGCAGGACGCCGAGTTCGCCGCCGACGCCGTGACCCTGGTCGGGACGGCCGGCGCCCGCGTCACGGGGCGCACCCTGGTGGTCGCGCTCGGAATCGAGGCCAAGGGCTTCCTCGCGCGGCAGGGCGTCCGTGTCCCGCTGCTTCCGATGAAGGGCTACTCCTTCACGGCCTCGGCGGGGCCGAGGGCGCCGCGGGTGAGCATCACCGACACGGCGCGCAAGCTGGTGTTCTGCCAGCTCGGCGGAAAGATCCGCGTGGCCGGCGTGGCGGAGCTCGGCTCCCGCGACCTGCGCGTCGACCCGCAGCGGCTGGCCGCCCTCGTCGCCACCGCCCGCGAGTCGCTGCCCGGCGCGGCGGACTATTCCGGTATCGCCGGCGGCTGGGCCGGGCTTCGTCCGATGACCCCCTCGTCCGTCCCCATTATCGCCCGTCCGCGCGAGCGGCTGATCGTCAACGTCGGCCACGGCATGCTCGGCTGGACCCTCGCCATGGGCTCGGCCGAGCGCGCAGCCGACCTGCTGCTCGGCGCGGGCCAATTCTGACCCAACCGAAGGACCCGCCATGTCGACACCTCCCGTCCAAGCCCCGCCGCTGAGCAAGTCCCGCCGCGCCGGCGACCTGCTGTTCCTCTCCGGCCAGTTGCCCCGCGGCGCCGACGGCCAGATCGTCGAAGGCGACGTGGCCGTGCAGACCCGCCAGGCGCTGTCCAACCTGGTGGCGGTCCTGGAGGCCAACGGCGGCACGACCGCCGACGTCGTCAAGGTCACCGCCTGGCTGACCGACCGGCGTCACTACAAGGCGTTCAACGACGTCTATTGCGAGATCTTCTCCGCGCCGTTCCCGGCCCGCTCGGTGGTGGTCTGCGACCTGGTCGCTGACGCCGACGTCGAGATCGAGGCCACGGCGTACATCGCCCGTTCCTAGGCCCCAGATGGCCGGCCCGGCGCCGGCTCCTCGCTAACGGAGAGAGAGCGGCCTGCGCCACTGGCGCAGGCCGCCTTTTGGTGGGCGTCCAACAAGGGGGGAGGAGCGGAGGCCACACCAAACCCGAGGCTATAGAAACGCGACCCCGCCCGCCGATCGGCGGGCGCACCCGGCGCCCATGCTTTGAGCACCGCACCTGAACGTGTTCGATCCCCTCGCCACGCGGGCTTGCGGATCGAATGTCGCTTTGCCTGTTGACCTGGAGCTTAGACCCGGCGAGTCAGCACGCGCATCTATCGTTCGTTGCCGAGCCCATAGCCTTTGGGCAATCGGCCCGCCCCGGCGGATGGGCGACCGATCTCAGATGACCGCCTCGCCGGACGTGAGAGCTCCGGTTGCGCCGTCGCAGCGGCGTTGTTTTGAGGCGGTAAGGAATGAATCTCCGACACATCGAGGTTTTCCGCGAAGTCTATCTGGCGGGCTCCGTCAGCGGCGCGGCGCGGGCGCTCTACGTCTCGCAGCCCTCGGTCAGCAAGGTCCTGCGGCACGCCGAAAGCCGGCTCGGCTTCGCCCTCTTCCGGCGCCTGAAAGGCCGCCTGGCGCCCACCGACGAGGCGCATGCGCTGTTCCGCGAGGTCGACGAGCTGTACGGCCGGATCGGCTCGCTCCGTCAAACCGCGCTCAACCTGAAGCGCATCGGCGAAGGCCACATCCGCCTGGCGGTGCTGCCGTCCCTGGGGCTCGGCATCGCGCCCCAGGCGATCGCGCAGTTCCGGCGCAAGTTCCCGCGCGTCAGCTTCGACGTCCGCACCCTGCACCACTCGGAGATCCTGCGGGCCCTCTACGAGCGGGAGAGCGACCTCGCCGTGGGCTTTGAGGTGCCCTCGCACCCGCGGCTGAGTTCGGTGGACCTGGCCACCAGCCAGGTCGGCCTGCTCTACCGCGAGGCGGACATGCCCGATGCGCCGGCCTCCCTCGACCTCGACGTGCTCAAGGACCGCACGGTGATCGGGATGGTCGGCAGCGGCCCGGTCGGCAGCCTTCTCGCCGCCGAGCTGGAGGGCCGCGGGATGCAGCTGACGGAGTCGATCTCGGTCCACACCTACTACGTGGCCGCGGCCCTGGTGCGGTTCGGGGCCGGCATCGCCGCGGTCGACGAGTACACCGCGCGCGAAGCCGTGAGCGACACGCTGAGCTTCCGGCCGCTGAGCCCGGCGGTGCGGTTCAGGGTCCAGTACGTCTTCCTCAACGACCGGCCGCCGTCAGGCATCACCAAGGCCTTCGTCCAGACCCTGACCGAGACCTTCCGGCAGAACGGCCACCAGTAGCCCGATCAGCCGGTAGCAGCTCACCCGATCAGAAGGTCGGCCACTTCACGCCCAGCTGGTCCAGGTAGGTCTTATATTTCTTGGGGTCGTAGTAGTATTTGCGCATCTCCGGCCGGTACTTGGCCATGATGTCGGCGTTCAGCTGGATCTGCGGCTTGTCGTCCGGGCCGATCATCGGGACGTAGTGTTCGTCCTTGGTCTGCACGTCGCGGAAGAAGCTCTTGGCGGCGTCCAGCGCCGCCGGGTTGGTCAGCATGTCCAGCACCGTCATCGCCACCACCTTGCCGCCGGCGACCACGCCGTCGTGGGCGATCGGGGTGGCCATCGACATGGCGTTGACCCAGTTGTGGCCCGGCAGGTTGGGGATGTTGGACGGGTAGACCAGCATCACCGTCGGCAGCGTCCAGGAGATGTCGCCGACGTCGTCGGAGCCGCCGCCGCCGGCGGGATCGACGTTCGGCCCGGCCAGCGGCGGCATCTGCGTGGCCAGCCCGTCCTCCTTGGCGTGGATGGTCCGCTGCACCGCCTTGGCGAACGCCTGCTCGTCGGCGGTCCAGGTGGGCAGCCCCACCTGGCGGATGTTGGCGTCCATCAACTCGGCCAGCGGCTTGTTGAAGTAGCGCGGCGCGGCCGAGCCGATCACCTGCCGGGTGACGGTGGTGTTGCTCATCTTCGCCGCGGCCTCGGCGATGGTGTTGGCGGTCGCGTAGTTCTGGGCGATGTGGCTGAAGTCGGTCTCGCGCACGAAGAACCAGATGGTGGCCTCGGGCGGCACCACGTTGGGCTGGTCGCCGCCGTCGGTGATCACGTAGTGCGAGCGCTGTTGCGGCCGCAGGTGCTCGCGCCGCATGTCCCAGCCCATGCCCATCAGCATCGCCCCATCGAGCGCGCTGCGGCCGAGCCAGGGCGCGCCGGCCGCATGCGCGGACTCGCCGTGGAAGGAGTATTTCACCGACACCAGGCCGCTGCCCTTATAGGGGCCCCAGGCGGTCTCCAGGTTGTCGCCCACATGGGTGAAGACCACCGCGTCGACGCCCTTGAAGACGCCGTCGCGGATCATGAACGCCTTGCCGGCGACCAGTTCCTCGGCGACCCCCGGCCACAGCACCAGGGTGCCGGGGATATGCTCCTTCTGCATCAGGTCCTTGAGGGCCAGCGCAGCCAGGATGTTCACCGCCTGGCCGGAGTTGTGACCCTCGCCGTGCCCGGGCGCGCCCGGCACCAGCGGCTCGCGATGCGCGACGCCCGGCTTCTGGGAGGCCTTCGGCAGGCCGTCGATGTCGCTGCCGAGCGCGATCACCGGCCCGCCGGATCCCCAGGTCGCGGTCCAGCCGGTGGGCAGGCCGCCGACCCCGCGCTTCACGGTGAAGCCGTTCTTCTCGAGCACGCCGGTCAGGTACTTGGAGGTCTCGACCTCCTGGAACCCGAGCTCGCCGAAGCTGAACACCGAGTCGACGATCTCCTGCCCCAGCTTGCGGCGCTGGTCGACGCTGGCGGCAAGCTCGGCCTTCATCGCCGGCAGGCGCTCGGCGGTCGCAGCGGGCGGCGCGGCCGGGGCGGCCGGCGCAGCCAGGGCGGCGGCGGGCAGCAGGGCCCCGGTCAGGGCGGCGGCGGCCAGTAGGGCAAGTCGGGACACGGAGAATCTCCTGGTCGGCGCGGGCCGAGCTGGCGGCAAGTCGATGTGGGCGGTGAAGGCGTTGGGCGGCGCTAGGCGCAGGTTCCGGCGGGCGGCTTGTGCAGCAGCACCCGGCCCGGCGCCTGGCCGGTCAGCTTGCCGCCGTCGAGGACGAGGCTGCCGTTGACCACCAGCTCGTCCACCCCCTCGGTCAGCACCCGCGGGTGGACGTAGTCCGCCTTCGGCGCATAGCGGTCGGGGTCGAACACCACGACATCGGCGAAATAGCCCGGCTTCAGATAACCGCGCGCCTGCAGCTTGAACATGTCGGCGGTGCGGCCGGTCGAGCTGCGGATGAATTCGCCGAGCGTGATGGTCTTCTCCGCCTTGACGTACTTCGCATACTTCATCGGGAAGGTGGCGTACTGGCGCGGGTGGCCGTTGGAGCCGTCGGAGCTGGTCACCACCCACGGCTGGACCATGAACAGCTTGATGTCGGGCTCGATCATGTTGAACGAGGCGACCGAGGTCGCGTGGCCGTCCTCGCGGATGATGCGCAGCGCGGCGTCGCGCGGGTCGAGGTTCCAGGTCTTGCCCATCTGCGCAAGCGTCTTGCCCGTCCAGGGCTTGTCGGCCGCGGTCAGCAGCAGCGAGTCCGGCCCGCCGCGGCGGCGCATGTTCTCCGCCATCTCCGTGCGGATCTTCTCCAGGGTCGCCGGATCGTCCAGGCGCTTCAGCAAGGCCGGGCGGCCGCCGTCGACCGACCAGCGCGGCAGCAGGGCGGCGTCGACGCTCGTGCCGGACGCTTCCCAGGGATATTCATCGGCGGTGACCACCTGGCCGGCGGCGCGGGCCTGGTTGATCAGCGCGATCACCTGCGGCGCCTCGCCCTGCACGTCCACGCCCAGGGCCTTGATGTGGGCGAAGTGGACCGGCAGGCCCGCCTCGCGCCCGATCTGGATCACCTCCTTCACCGATCCCAGCAGGCCGATGGTGTAGGAGGCCTCGTCACGCTGGTGGGTGTCGTAGAGCCCACCGCGCTTGGCCGCCTCCTTGGCCAGCTCGATCACCTCGTCGGTCTTGGCGAAGCTCTGCGGGGCGTAGAACAGGCCGGTGGAGAGGCCGATCGCGCCCTCGCACATGCCCTTGGCGACCAGCGCCCGCTCCTGGTCCAGCTCCGCCGGCGTCGGCGCCCGGGCGTCCTGGTTCAGCACCCGCGAGCGCACGGCCCCGAAGCCAACGTAGGGCACGAGGTTGGTGCCCACGCGCTTCTCGGTGAACCAGGCCGCGTCCTTGCCGACGTCCGGCGTGCCGTAGCCGTCGACGCCGATCAGGATGGTGGACACGCCCTGGAACACCCACGGGGCGTTCAGGCGCTCCTTGGGATCGGCCGAGCGGATGTAGGTGTCCGGATGGCTGTGGGCGTCGATCAGGCCGGGCGCGACGATCTTGCCCTTGGCCTGGATGACCCGCTTGGCGGCGTAACGCTTGGCGCCGCCCGGGCCCACGTAGGCGATCTTGTCGCCGACCACGACCACGTCGGCCACGGTCGCGGGCGTCTCGGCGCCGGTGTAGACCGTGCCGCCCTGGATCAGGAGGTCGGCCGGCGCGGCGGCGGGCGCCGCCGACGGCAGGGCGACCAGGGCAAGAGCGCTGACGCCAGCCAGCAGGCCGGCGGCCGCGACGGGCCGGTATTTCGATGACCACGCCATCAGGGACCCCACCACATGCAGTATTTGAAACGGCCCCACAGCAGAGCCGTCGTCACTGTTGGCGCCGCTATCACAAACGCCAAGCCCCCGCCGAGCGGACAGCCTGAACGACTGTTGCCTGGGGCATAACCCGGAGACATGGGTGTTCCTTCAGGCCTCGCGATGAGGTCCTGTCGAGCCCGGGCGGCGGACCCGGCGCGGCGCCATCAGCGAACCGCGGCCAGCCATTCGGTGCGAGTCCAATGGGTTGGCCGAGAGGGCCTCATTTCCAGGATGACACATCCGCCTCACATTTGGGCAGGGGCGCCACTCAAAACGGCGAATGCCGGCGGATTTTGGGCGGCCGTGGCGCCGCCGCCTCAGGCTTGGCAGCGGGCGTTTATGCCGCGGCGGTGGCCTTCCCGCCCCGCCGTCCGCCGACGGATGATGTCGCCCGCCGCGGGCCGATCAATACATTTATCCTTGTTTATCAATCGGTTCGTTGAGCTTCGAGCGGCCCGAAGGCGATTTTCGGCCCCGATCCGCCACCCCGCGCGGCCCTGCGTCCCCGACCGCCGCCGCCTGCAGCCAATTCCCTGAGGCTATAGGCTCGGCAACGATCGGAAGGCGTTGCCCCGGCGACCCCGTGCCTAGCTCCGGCGTCCGGCGTTCAGCGACGCCCTAGCCGCCGCAAGCCCCGGACGCTCACGTTATGGGGATCAGCCAGATGCAATCGTTCAACCGGCGGAGTGGCGCGAGCGCCCGGGTCCGTCTCCTCCAGACCACAAGCGCCGCCGTGGCGCTGATGTTGGCCCAGGGGGCCTTCGCCACCGCCCACGCCGCGGACGCTGCAGACGCTGCGGCGACGCAGCTCGACGAGGTCGTCGTCACCGCCACCCGGGTCGCACGGACGGGATTCACGGCCCCGACGCCCACCACCCAGGTCGGCTCCGAGGACCTGCAGAAGGCGGCGGTCACCAACGTCGCCGACCAACTCAACAAGGTCCCCGCGTTCCGCGGCAGCTCGACGCCGGCGAGCACCTCGCACATTACCCAGAACGCGGGCGGCAACTTCCTCGACCTGCGCGGCCTGGGCGCCACCCGCACCCTGGTGCTGGTCGACGGCCACCGCTACGTGCCCACCACCGCGAGCGGCCTGGTGGACATCAACGTGATCCCCACCGGCCTCATCGACCGCGTTGACGTGGTCACCGGGGGCGCCTCGGCGGCCTGGGGCTCCGACGCCGTGGCCGGCGTGGTCAACCTGATCCTCAAGCGTAACCTCACCGGCCTGCAGGGCGAGATCTCGACCGGCGCCACCGAGCGCGGCGACGGACAGGAATACCGGGTCAGCCTGGCGGGCGGGACCGGCTTCGCCGACGGCCGCGGGCACTTCGAGGCCGCCGCCGAATACGCCAGCAGCGCCGGCGTCGGCAGCAACCGCGACTGGTTCAAGGAGCACTGGGCGAACATCGCCAATCCCGCCTATGTCAAAGGCAACGGCCAGCCGCAGAACCTGATCCTGCCGAACGTCGGCGTGTCGGTGGCCACGCTCGGCGGCCTGATCACGTCGGGCCCGCTGAAGGGCCTGCAGTTCCTGCCCGGCGGCGCGACCTCGCAATTCCAGTACGGGACCAACGTCGGCGCCCAGTACATGACCGGCGGCCAGGGCATCTATCCGGGCGACCTGATCAGCCTGGTCACCCCGCTGGAACGGGCCAGCCTGTTCACCCGCGCCACCTTCGATTTCGACGACAAGACCCAAGGATTCTTCGAGGCGTCGACGGCCTATTCGCGCACCGACTTCAACCTCAGCGCCTCCTACGATCTCGGCTCGATCACCATCCGGAAGGACAACGCTTTCCTGCCCGCCAGCGTGCAGTCGCTGATGACGGCCAACAACATCAACAGCTTCCAGATGGGTCGGATCAATCCCGACATCGCCTATAACGTGGTCGACGACGTCAACCAGACGACCCGCCTGGCCACCGGGCTGAAGGGCGCGATCGGCGACTGGACCTGGGACGCCAGCGCCGAGTTCGGCGAGACCCGCTACAGCGCCCGCGTCTACAACAACCGGATCAACACCAACTTCAACCAGGCGGTGGATGCGGTCATCGGCCCGAACGGCCAGGCGATGTGCCGCTCGACCCTCACCAACCCCACCAACGGCTGCGTGCCGATCAACCTGTTCGGCGCCGGATCGCCGTCGGCGGCGGCCGACGCCTACGTCGTCGGCACCCAGAGCCTGCTCTCCCACATCAAGGAGCTGTCGGCGGCCGCCAACATCCAGGGCAAGCCGTTCTCCACCTGGGCCGGACCGGTGTCGATCGCCGCCGGCATCGAAGGCCGCCGCGAGTCGGTGAACCAGATCGTCGACCCGGGCTCCCAGGCCGGGATCTTCGCCATCGGCAACCCGAAGGCGATGCGGGGCAGCTACGACGTGAAGGAAGCCTACGGCGAGGCGGTCGTCCCGCTGGCCGCCGGCCTGCCGCTCGTCAAGAACCTCGACCTGGACGTCGCCGCACGCGTCACCAACTACAGCACCAGCGGCACCGTCTGGACCTGGAAGGCCGGGCTCAGCTACGCGATCAACGACGAATGGCGGGTGCGCGCCACCCGGTCGCGCGACATCCGCGCGCCCAACCTCAACGACCTCTATTCGCCCTACACCCTGACCTTCGCCACGGTCACCGACCCGCGCAACGGCACCCAGCTCACGGTTTCGCAGCCGCAGCTCGGCAATCCCAACCTGCAGCCGGAGAAGGGCGACACGATCACGGCCGGGGTGGTCTATGAGCCGGCGTGGCTCAGCGGCCTGCACATGTCGCTCGACTACTACGACATCAAGCTTCAGGGGGCGATCGCCACGCTCACCGCCCAGAACATGATCAACCGCTGCGAAAGCGGCAACACCGCCATGTGCCAGTACATCATCCGCGACTCCTCGGGGATGCTGACCACGGTCCTGCGGACCAACATCAACCTCAGCGAGCTGCACACCAGCGGGGTCGACGGCGAGATCAGCTACAACACCCCGCTCGACCGCTACTTCGAGAACCTGCCGGGCTCCATCGACCTGCGGCTGCTGACGTCCTACGTCGACAAGTTCATCACCAACGACGGCACGACCTCGATCAACACCGGCGGCGTGACCGGCGTCGGCGGTCCGCACTGGCGCGCCATGGCCAGCGCCAGCTACACCAACGGCCCGCTGTCGGTCTATACCGAGGTCCGCTACATCGGCCCCGGCCTCTACGACGTGAACCTGAGCTACAACAACAACCACGTCGACAGCCAGACGCTGGTCAACACCTCGGTCCAGTACACCCTGCTGGACCACGACAACCGGCAGCTGCAGGTGTTCGGGGCGATCAACAACCTGCTCGACTCCAACCCGCCGGTGGCGCCCTACAACTTCATCTTCGGCAGCCCGTCCTCGGCCAGCGTCTTCGACGTGATGGGTCGCCGCTATACGGTCGGCGTCCGCTTCAAGTATTGAACCTGACACCCCGTCCCGGTCGCCTGGCGGCCGGGACGGGCTTTCTCTTCCAGCTGGAGTTCGGACATGGGCCTGCGCGCTTTCGTCTTGGCCGTGGCGCTCCTGCTGGGGGCCGCACCGGCCCAGGCGGAGCCGCAGGGCCTCCCCTCGCCCGGACTCACCCGCCTGCTACAGGCCGAGCTCGCCCGGTTCCCCTCGAAGTCGGGGATCTACGTCAAGGACCTCGCCACCGGCGAGGAGGCCGCGGTGCGCGGCGACGAGCACTTCGAAAGCGCCAGCACCATCAAGATCGCGGTCATGGTCCTGGCCTTCCGGCTGGCCGACGCCGGCAAGCTCGACCTCAACGCCCGCTACACCCTGCGCCCAGAGGATTACCGGGGCGGCTCGGGCGTCCTGCGCTATGGCGATTTCGGCGCCACGCCGACCGTGCGCGACCTGATCACCCAGATGATCATCACCAGCGACAACACCGCCACCGACATCATGATCCGCAAGGTCGGCGGCCCTGCGGCGGTCAACGATTTCCTCCGCGGGTCCGGCTACGTGGCGCTGAAGCTGAACAAGACCCTGCTGGACCACTTCCGCTGGCGTTACGAGGTGCTCGACCCGAAGTATCGCGCCTTGTCGCCGCAGGACGTCTACGCCCTGCAGAGCAACGCCCCCTATTTCACCGCGCCCCGCGCCGCTCTCATCGCCGAGGTGCGCCGCGAGTCCGCCGCGCGTGATCTCGACACCCTGGTGGCGCGCCAGAACGACGTGGAGGACACCTGGCTCGGCGTCGTGACGCCGGTCGAGCTCGGCCGCATGCTGGAAGGGATCGAGCGGGAGACCGTCGCCTCGCCGGCCGCCTGCGAGGAGATGAAGCGGATGCTGCGCGCCCAGCAGTCGGGCGCCCGCAAGATCCCGCACTTCCTCACCGTCCCCGTCGCCCACAAGACCGGCGAGAACACCGGCGTCACCCACGACATGGGGATGATCTATGCCCGGTCGGGGACGATCGTCATGGTGTCGCTGAACACCGGCGCGACCGGTCTGATCGCCGACGCCGACGACCGCATCGGCGAGCTCGCCCGCCTGGTGGTCGACTACTTCGACGGCGCCCGGTAGGCGCCCGGAACGAGGTCGGCGCGGCCGACCCCGAGCGGGGCCGCGCGCGTATAGAGCTGGACGAACAGGCGCCCCGCCAGGAAATCCGCCCGGTCGCGGGCCCGCAGCGTCAGGCTCGACGCCGTCGCCGTCCGGCCGGTGGCCACCAGCTGGGCGATGACCGGTCCGGACCCCTCGCCTTCGCGGCGTTGCAGGGTCACCGCGGTCACCCGGTCGGCGCCCAGGCGCACCACCTTGGCGTCGAAGCCGAGCACGCCGGTGGTCTGATCGTAGCTGAACCTGACCTCGGCCGCCGGCCCGCGGCCATCGGGAGCCGTGGCGACCACGGTCGATCCGAGCGGGCCGGGCGCGTGGCCCTCGACCAGGCGCGGCGTGCTGAACGGCGCCCGCCGCGGCCGGGCCGTCTGCTCCCAGCCGTAGGCCAGCCGCAGCAGGGTCGGCTCCGCAAAGTCGCCGCCCAGCAGCTCGAGCCCGATCGGCAGCGCGCTGGCGGTGAAGCCGGCGGGGATGGCGATGGCCGGCAGACCGGTGGTGGCGCTCAGCTGGCAGCTCGCCCCGCCGCCCACGTCGTCGCCCCCGATCAGCGGCGGCTTGCGCAGGCTGGTGGGATAGGCGACGGCGTCCAGCCGTTGCTCGGCCATCACTTTGATCATCAGGTCGTGCAGCGCCCGCCGCTTGGCCAGGGCCGCCCGATAGCCGTCCGACTCCTTGCGCTCCACGGCGTCGCGCTGCCGCAGGCGTCCGTCGACCTCGTCGTGGTCGAGGCCGCCGGCGATGATCGCCGCCAGCGACTTCACCGGCGTCCCGGGGTGTCGGGCCAGGTAGTCGGCCAGCTCGAACTTGAACTCGTAGTTGATGACGCTGCTGTCCTTCAGCAGGTCGTCCATGCCCGGGACCTGGACCTCGACCACCTCGGCGCCCTGGGCCCGCATGGCGTCCAGCGCCCGATCGACGATCTGCAGGCCTTCCTTGTCCTCCGGCGCCGCGCCGAACATCGCCCGCAGCACGCCGATGCGGGCGCCCTTCAGCCCCTGCGGCCTGAGCGCCGCCAGATAGGACTTCGGGACATGGGCGCCGGCGCCCAGGGTCGACGGGTCGGCGGGATCGGGGCCGACGGTGGCGTCGAGCAGGACGGCCAGGTCGGTGACCGAGCGCGCCAGCGGCCCGCCGATGTCCTGGCTGGAGGACAGCGGGATCATGCCGGCGCGGCTGGAGAGCCCCTGGGTCTCGCGGATCCCGAACAGGTTCTGGTAGGCGGCCGGGATGCGGATCGAGCCGCAGGTGTCGCTGCCCATGCCGGCGACCGCGAAGTTCGCCGCCACCGCGGCGGCGGTCCCGCCGCTGGAGCCCCCCGGCGAGCGGGCCGGGTCATAGGGATTGCGCGTGATCCCGGTCAGCGAGGAGACGGTGGTCACGCCCGAGGCCAGCTCGTGCATGGCGGTCTTGCCGAGGATGATCGCGCCGGCCGCTCGAAGCCGCTGGATGGCGAAGGCGTCGTCGGACGGCTGCGAGTTCGCCAGCGCCAGGGTCCCGCCCGCCGTCGGCATCTCGGCGGTGTCGTAGTTGTCCTTCACCAGCAGCGGCACACCGTGCAGCGGACCGCGCGGGCCCTTGGTCCGGCGCTCCCGGTCCAGCGCGTCGGCCTCGGCCAGGGCGTGCGGGTTCAGGGTGACGATGGCGTTGAGCCTGGGCCCGGCCTGGTCATAGGCGGCGATGCGCGCCAGGTAGGCCTCCACCAGCTGGCGCGAGGTGACCTTGCCGGACGACAGCGCCGCCTGGAGGTCGGGGATCGAGGTCTCGAAGACGTCGAACGTTCCGGCGCTCGGCGCACCCGGTGTGTGGGCGGGGGCCAGCTGCGCCGGCGTGGCCGAGAGCGCCAGGCACAATGGCGCCAGGCAGATCGACCGCTTTAGCGCGCGCTTGAAACTGCCTGGACCGTAGCTCATCGACGATGGCTAGCGCGCCGCGCCCGCGACGTTAACCGCCGATGTTTCGCCAGGGCATAGTCACGGGCTATGGCGTCGCGTCCGCTGCGTCAGCTGGGGGCGCCGGCCGGCGCCGGACCCTCGATCGCCGCCGGACGTCGCCGCGTGCCGCCCAGCAGGCGGTAGATCGCCGGCATGGCCAGCAGCACCAGCGGTCCCTGGGCGATCAGCCCCGAGATGATGGCGATCGCCAGCGGCCGCTCCATCGACGAGCCGCCGCCCAGCGCCAGGGCCAGGGGCGCGAGCGCCAGGATGGCCGCCAGCGTGGTCATGGCGATCGGCCGCAGCCGGTTGACGCCGGCCTGCACCAGCGCGGCCTCCGGCTCCAGGCCTTCCGCCAGCAGCGCCTCGTACTCGGTGAAGTAGAAGATCGCCACCTCGGTGGCGATGCCGAGGATCATGGTGGTGCCCATCAGGGCCATGATGTTCAGCTCGACCCCGGTCACCCACAGGCCGATGGCCACGGCGGAGGCCGCCGTCAGCGGCATCAGCAGGATGCTGATCGCCACCCGGAAGCTCTCGTAGATCAGCAGCAGCAGCACGAACACCGCCGCCACAGCGGCCGCGAACACCAGCGCCATGCCCTGGAAGGCGGCCTGCTGCTCGGCGAACAATCCGCCCATCTCGAAGGTGACGCCGGCCGGCAGCACGCCGGAGGTGGCGACCACCTTCTGCACCTCCTTGGCCGCCGAGCCGGTGTCGCGGCCGACCACCCGGGCGGTGACCGCGTCCATGCGGCGCATGTCCTCGCGGGCGATCTCGGCCTGGCCGGTGACGACGTGGATCTCGGCGATGCGCGACACCGGGAAGATGTGGTTGTCGGCCGGTGACTTCAGCATCAGCGCGCCGATCTGGCTCACCCGCGCGCGGGTCTGGTCCGGCGTCCACACCCGCACGTCGGCGAGGTAGGCGCCCGACTGGATCTGGGTGGCGATCACCCCGGTGAGCAGGCCCTGGATCTGGTTGCTGGCCTCGCCGGCGTCGATGCCTTCGAGCTCGGCGCGCGCCGGATCGACCTGGATCTGCAGGCCGTCGCCGGCGATCACCACGCCGCTCTTCTGCTCGGTGACGCCGCGCACCTTGGAGATGGTCTCGGCCACGGCGACGCCGGTCTTCTGCAGCAAGGCGATGTTGTCGCTGTAGAGCTTGACCTCGATCGGCTGCGGCACGGCGGTGAGGTCGCCGATCAGGTCCTCCATGAGCTGGGCGGTTTCGATCTCGACGCCCGGGACGCTGGCCTGGACCTTGCCGGCCACCTCGGCCATCACCTCTTCGATCGGGCGCCGCCCCTTGGTCTTCAAGCGGATGAAGTAGTCGCCGGTGTTGGGCTCGGTCAGGCCGCCGCCGAGCTGCACCCCGGTGCGCCGCGAATAGGTGTCCACGTCGGGCGTGGCGCGGATGATGGTTTCGATCTGGCGCATGAGCCGATCGGTCTCGGTGAGCGACATCCCAGGCGGCGCGACGTAGTCGAGGATGAAGCCGCCCTCATCGATCTTCGGGATGAAGCCGGTGCCGACGCTGCGGAAGCAGAGCACGCCCAGGGCCGCCAGCGCCGCCACGCCGACGACCGCCAGGACCGGTCGGCCGACGGTGGTTTCCAGCGCCTGCCGGTAGCCGCGCATCATGCGGCCGTTGGGATCCAGCTCGGCGACCCTGCTGCGGGTCTTGACCAGCTGTTCCACCAGCACCGGCACCAGCCACCAGGCCACCAGGAACGAGAGCACCAGCGCCACGGCCATGGTGATGGAGAGGGCCTTGAAGAAGGCTCCGGTGACGCCGGTCAGGAAGGCCAGCGGGATGAAGATGACGATGGTGGCCGCCGACGAGGTGAACAGCGGCCGCAGGAACTCCGACACGGCCCGGGTGATCACGACGACGCCGTTGTCGCGGGCCTCGCTCAGGCGCCGCTCGATGTGTTCGATCATCACGATGGCGTCGTCGATGATCAGCCCGATCGCCGCGGCCATGCCGCCCAGGGTCATGATGTTGAAGCTCTGGCCGACGATCTTGAGGACCAGGGCCGTGGCCGCCAGCACCACCGGCACGGCGATCACCGCCGCCAGCGTAACCTTCCAGTCCCGCAGGAAGACCAGCAGGACCAGCGCGGCCAGGATCACGCCGATGATGATCGCGTTGCGCAGCGACGAGGCGGATTCCAGGATCAGGTCGCTCTGGTCGTACCAGGCCTTCACCTGCATGTCGGCGGGACCCTGGGCGCGCGCCTTCTGGAACACCCCCTGCACGCTCTTGGCGATCTGGACGGTGTTGCCGCCGGGCTGCTGGTAGACCAGCACCAGGACGGCGTCGCGGCCGTCGGCGGTCACCCGGATCCACTGCGGCGCCGGCGCGGCCTTCACCTCGGCGACGTCGCGCACCCGCAGCACCGTGCCGTTGGTGTTCCTGACGACCACGTTCTCGATCTGCCGCGGGTCCGTCAGCCGCGAGTCGGTCAGCACCAGCAGCAGCTTGCCCTGGTCCTCGATGCGCCCGGACGCCGCCAGCACGTTGGCGCCGGTAATGGCGGTGGCGACGTCGCTCACCGACAGGCCGTAGGCCCAGAGCTTGGCGGGATTGGTGTCGATCTGGTACTCGCCCGCCGCGCCGCCCTGGGAGGTGACCCGGGCGACGCCGTTGATGGTCGACAGCACCGGCGCGAGGTTGCGGTCGGCGAAGCGCCGCAGTTCGACGGGGGTCGCGGTCTTCGAGGTCAGGCTGTAGGCCGCGACCGGAAACACCGTGGGGTCCATGCGCCGCACGTCGAAGGCGACGCCCTGCGGCAGCCCGGCCTGGGTGCGCGTCAGCGCCGCCTCCACCCGCTGCAGCGCCAGGTCCATGTCGGACCCCCAGGCGAAGTTGATCGACATCTCCGCGGAGCCGCGGCTGGTGGTCGAGCGCAGGTTCTGCACCCCCGGGATGGCGCGGACCGCCTGTTCGACCGGGCGGGTGATCACCGCCTCCATCTGATCCGGCGGCCGGTCGCCCGCGTCCATGGTCACGGCGATGCGCGGGAAGAGCACGGTGGGGAACAGGCTCACCGGCATGATGAACGCCGCCACCACGCCGGCCGCCACCAGCATCGACAGCAGGGTCAGCAGCGAGCGCCGGCGGCGCGAAACGAACTCGGCGATGTTCATTTGCCGCGAACCTTCACCGGCATGCCGTCCTGCAGTTCGTAGGCGCCTTCGACAGCCACCGACGCGCCCGCGGGAATCGCTCCGAGGATCTCGATGTCCTCACCGCGGTCGAGCCCGACCTTGACGAAGACCCGGTGCGCCTTGCCGCCGGCCACGGTGAAGACGTGCGGGCCGGTCTCGTCGAACACCACGGAGGCGCGCGGGACCAGCAGTCCGGAATGCGTCCCGGTGACCACGTCGCCCTGCACGGCCGCTCCGATCGGCAGCACCGCGCCATTGAGCGGGGCGATCACGTCGAGGGTCTTGGTGGCCTGGTCGGCGGCGCGGCCGACCATGCTGACCCGCGAGGCGATCGGCGGCCCGCCGAACACCGGCCGGATGGTCACCGCCTGGCCAGGGGTCACGTGACCGGCCGCCGGCTCCATGCCGAGCTTCGCGGTCGCGGCGCCGGCGCGCGCCAGCACCAGCAGCGGCGCGTCCTGGGCGACGTGGTCGCCCGGAGCTCCGGTGACGCTGGTCACCACGCCGGCGTGCGGCGCGGCAATGGTCTGCAGTGCGCGGCCGGCGCCTTGCTTCTGCTGGGCGGTGAGCGCCGCCTGGGCGTCGGAGAGCGTCTTCCTGGCCGCGGTCAGCTGGTCGGACGCCGCGAGCCGCTCGTCATAAAGGCGCTGTACGCGGGCCATGTCGGTCTGGCCGAAGGTCACGGCGTCGGCGGCCTGCTTGTAGGCGAGCTCGGCCCCCGGGGCGTTGGCGACCTCCACCAGCCCCTGCCCGGCCCCCACCGTCTCGCCGGCGCGGACCAGGACGCGGGAGACGATCACCGCCTTGGGCGCGGCGATCGTCATGGCGCCGGCCGGATCGGCCTGCACCACGCCGTAGATGGAGACCACGTCCTGCACGGCCTGGCTGCGCACCGACGCCAGCGTCACCGTCGCGGTGGGATTGGCCTCGGCTCCCGCCTCGTCGCCGCCTCCGCGACGCACCACGATGAGCGCCACGACGGCGGCCACCAGCACGGCCGCGGCCGCGATCATCAACAGGCGATTTCGAGTCATTGAGCGGCTCTTGAATCGGCAGGGGGCAGGAACAGCGCCGTCTCCAGGGCGATCTCGGCGAGCCGGGCTGCCAGCTCCTTGTCGTCGAGGTCGGCGCGCCTGGAGAGCGCGGTCTGGGACAGGGTGAGGTAGGTCTGGCTGTCGATGTCGCCGCGGTCGTAGGCGGCGACCGCCGGCTTCACCAGCGCCTCCAGGCGCGGCACGTCCTGGCGCAACACCGCCGCCTGACTCCGCGCCGCAATCAATTCGGCCTGGGCGTTGCGCACCTCGGCGTCGGTCTGGTCGAGGCGGGCCTGGTACTCGGCATGCAGCTGTTCGCGGGTGGCCTTCTGGGTCCGCACCTCGCCGCGGCCGCCGTTGAAGATCGGCAGGGCGAAGGCCGCCTGCAGGCTGTCGGTCACCACGCCGGCGGTGTCCTTGGCGTAGGCCGCGCCGATGTTGTTGAGCGGGAACTGCGCCAGCACCGCCTTGCGCACATTGACGTCCTGAGCGGCGTAGCCGGCCTTCAGGGCCAGCAGGTCCGGCCGGCGCTGCGGCAGGTCGGCGAGCGCCTGGCGCATGGCGGCGTCGTCGTAGGCCGCGACCACCGGTGCGGTGACCAGCGGCAGCATCACCTCGGCGCGCAGGTTCAGGAGCGCGTTGAGGTCCCGCCGCGCCTTCTGGGCGTCATGCAGGGCGGTGGCCAGCTGAGCCTGGGCGTCGAGCTTCACGGCGAGGTCGGCCGCCGCGGTCTGCAGGTTCACGTCGCGGTGCTGGAGGGCCCGTTCGGAGCGGTCGGAGCGGTCCGTGGCCAGCGCCAGCACCTGGCGCAGGAACACCACCCGGGCCTCGGCGGCGAGCGCGGTCTCGGCGAACTGCCGGGCCTGCTGGGCCACGCCCCATTCCGCCCACAGGACGTTGAGGTCGGCTTCCCGGGCGGTGAAGCGGGCGGCCCGTCGCGTGTAGGTGCGTTGCAGGAGGCCCGCCAGGTCGACGCTGGCGGCGAGGCTGTAGGCGACCTGGTTGTCCGGCCCTGCGATGGGGTTGTCCACCGAGGCGGCGATCTGCGGGTCAGGCAGCAGGCCGGCCGCGAACACCTGGGCCTCGTTGACCCTGGTCGCCCGCCGCTTGGCTTCGAGGTCGGAGTTGTTGAGCACCGCCAGCACCGCCACCTCGGTGGGGGTCAGCCCGTCGCTCGGATCGATCCGGATGGTCTTCAGCGGGCCGACGCGCAGGCGCGCGAGGTCGGCCTTCAGCCGCTGCGGATTGTCGGCCAACGCCGGCGCCGTCGGCAGCGGACGAGAATTGTACATGGCGCAGCCGGACAGGCCCGCCGCGGCGGCGATGGCCAGGAGCGCGGCGGCCACGGCATGGGCGGGCCGCTGCCGGAGATCGGACACGGGCGGTCTCCGGCTCATGACGGCGACATCGAGTCCCCGGCGGCCGGAAGCCCCAGACAAACCACGCCAGCGCGCAGGACAGCCATGCTCAAGTTTCCTCCCGGTCCGCGTCTAACCATCGACGGCTTACCTGCCGATGACGGAAAGATTGCTAATCCCCAATGTCGAGCTGTCAGGCGAACGAAACGCGGACGAGCAGACCGGGATCGGAGTCGCACAACTGGATCTCCGCACCATGCAGCTTGGCCACGGCGGCCGCCAGAGCCAAGCCAAGGCCGCTGCCCGGCGTCGTCCGGCTGCGTTCGAGGCGGTAGAACCGGTCGAGCACGCGGCTGCGCTCCACCTCCGGCACGCCCGGGCCGTCGTCCTGCACCGACAGGAGCGCACCGCCCGGCTCGCGGCGGGCGACCACACCGATCCGCGCGCCGGCTCCGGTGTGGCGCAGCGCGTTTTCCACCAGGTTCACCAGCATCTGCGTCAGCAGCTCCGGATCGCCCTCCACCAGAACGGGGCCGTCGGCGGACAGGGTCAGGTGCTGACGGTCGTCTTCCGCCGACGGCGCGAAGGCCTCCACCACGGTCGCGGCGATCGCCGCCAGGTCGCAGGTGCGAAACGCCGCCCGGCGCGCCCCGCCCTCGATCTGGGCGATGCGCAGCAGGGCCGCGAAGGTCTCCAGGATCGAGTCGAGATCGGTCAGCGCCCCTTCGAGCGCCATCGCCGCCTCCTCCGGCGCGGCCTGGCCGGCCTCCAGCCGCTGCCGCAGCCGGGTGAGCGGGGTGCGCAGGTCATGGGCGACGTCGCTGGAGACCTGCTTCAGGCTGTCCATGAGCGTGGCGATCCGGTCCAGCATCCGATTGAAGGTGACCGCCAGGCGGTCGAGGTCGTCCTGCGATCCCCGCACCGGCACGCGCCGGTCGAGATCGCCGTCGATGATCGCCTCGGCGGTGCCGGAGATCGCCCCGATGCGCCGGTGCACGTCGCGGCTGAGCGCGAAGCCGCCGGCGACGCCGAGCACCACGACGCCCGCGAACGCCCAGGCGAAGCCGCGCAGCAGCAGGCCGTCGAGGACCTGGATCTGCTCCTCCTCGGCGCCCACGATAAGCCGGTGGCCGTCCGGCAACGCGACCGTCAGCCGGCGGATCGCCTCCGCCTCGTCGCCCGGCGGGCCGCTCAGGACCGACCAGCCCAGCGGCGCGCGGCCGGCGCCGAGGCGTCCGGCCACCGCCTCCCCGCCCGGCCCCTGCAGGCCGTAGTCGAGCGAGCCCGGGGTGCGGTCGCGCTCCTGCACCGCCTGCAGGACGCCATCGAAGCCCTCCGAGCGGTATTCCAGCACCAGGGCGGCGGATTCCGAGCGGACGCGGTCGTCGAACTGCGCCGAAAGCGCCTGGCGGGTCGTGTAGAGGGTGATGGCGCCCAGGGCGACCACCGACAGGGCGAAGACGGCGGTGTAGAGCGCCGCGAGCCGCAGGCTGGTGGAACGGAACATCTAGTCCGGCTCGCGCAGGACGTATCCGGCGCCGCGAACCGTGTGGATAAGCTCGTGGGCGAATCCGCGGTCGATCTTGCCGCGCAGCCGGCTCATGTGGGTTTCGACGATATTGGTCTTCGGATCGAAGTGAAACTCCCAGATGCTTTCGAGCAGCATGGTCCGGGTGACCACCCGGCCCGCGTGGCGCATCAGGTATTCGAGCAGTTGGTATTCGCGGGGCTGCAGCTCGATGCGGCGCCCGGCCCGGGTGACCGTGCGGCGCATGAGGTCGAGCCTCAGGTCGGCGACGCTCAGGTCGGTGAGCACGTCCTGCGACGGCGGGCGCCGCGCCAGGGCGTTCACCCGCGCCAGCAGCTCGGCGAACGCGAACGGCTTCACGAGGTAGTCGTCGGCCCCGGCTTCCAGGCCTTCCACGCGGTCATCGATGCCGCCCAGCGCGGTCAGCAGCAGCACGGGGACCTTCACGCCGGAGGCCCGGATCGTGCGCAGGATCGACAGGCCGTCCATGCCCGGCAACATCCGGTCGAGGACGATCACGTCGTAGGGCTCGCCGGCGGCCAGGAGCAATCCATCCCGGCCGCCGGCGGCATGATCGACCGTGTGTCCGGCTTCGGTCAGCGCCTTCTTAAGGTAGGCGGCGCCTTCCTTGTCGTCTTCGACGATCAATAGCTTCATGGCGCAACTGTGCCCGAGCTTCCCTGCGGCGGCGAGCCCATCCCGCCGCTTCCCTTTAGTCGGGGTTCTTTCCTTCGGCGGCGTTTTCGAGGACCTTGCCGCTCTTGGCGTCGACACCGACCTCGTAGGTCTTGCCGCCGCTCTTGATGTCGAAGGAGTAGCGCAGGCCGCTGCCGCCGGCTTCCTTCTCCAGCTCCTGGTCGGTGATCGCGCCCGGCCGGGCCTTCAAGGCGGTGGCCCGGGCCTGCGCCAGGGAGACCTGGGCGGCTGCGGCCAGCTCGTGGCCCGTGTAGGACGTGGAGGTCGCGCTGGCGTTCGCGGAAGGCGCCGGCTTCGCCATGGCTCCACCCGCGGCGATGCCGAGCGCGGCCACGGCCGCGGCGGTGATCATCAGATAATTCTTCATGGTACGCTCCTGGGTACGCCCCTTGCGCAAGGCTTTTGGCACGGCCGGCCTGCTCGCGGCGTGGACCCAGGATTACGAATTCCCAACCTGATCGCCTCGGCGGGGCTAGCGGACGCCGCCGAACTTCGCGAACGCGATCAACGCCAGCGTCACGGTGATAGCTCCGCCGATCCGCGTGGCGATCTGCGCGAAGGGCATCAGCTGCATGCGGTTGCCGGCGGAGAGGATGGCCACGTCGCCGGTGCCGCCCTGGCCGGAGTGGGTGCCGTTCACGATCGCGGCCTCGATCGGGTACATGTTGACGAACCGCGCCACCACGAAGCCCGTGCCCATCAGCGCCGCGACGGTGCACACGATGGTGGTGACGGTCGGCAGGTTGAAGGCTGCGATCAGCTTCTCCCAGGGTGTCTTGGCGACCCCGATGGCGAACAGCAGCGGATAGGTCACGCAGGCGGCGAAGAACTGGTAGTTGGCGTAGGCCCCCTGCTCCAGCTTCGGCGAGGCGACGCGGCCGAGCTTCATCAGCACCGCCAGGCCCAGCATCACCACCGGCCCGGGCCAGTTCCAGAGCTTCTGGGCCAGGCCGCCCAGCAGGAACAGGGTCACCACCATCACCACCGCCGCGCCGACCGTCTGCGGGCTGGGCGCCAGCTTGAGGGCCTCCTCGCCGGTGAGGTGGACGTCATGCTCGCCCGGCTGCAGCTGGCCCTCGCCGGTCAGGTGCGGGTAGCGCTTGCCGATGAAGTTGAGCGCGCCGGCGAAGATGATCGCCGTCAGGCTGCCCAGCATCACCGCCGGCAGCACCTCGGCGAACAGGTCGCCCTGCGGCTGGTGCGAGAACTGCGCGTAGCCGACCGACAGCGGAATGGCGCCCTCGCCGACCCCGCCGGCCATGATCGGCACGACGATCTTGAACAGGGTGTGCCGGAAGCCGAGGCCGAGCGCCGTGCCCACGCTGCAGCCCACCACGAAGGCGACCGCCGAGCCGACGATCAGCGGCGCGAAGATCTTCAGGAAGCCTGAGATCAGCACTCGCCGGTCCATGCCGAGAATGGAGCCGACGATGATCGAGGCGATGAACAGGTAGAGGAAGTTGGAGTTGTCGGTGAACTCGGTGACCGACTTCACCAGCGGCGCCGGCAGCAACCCGGCGTATTCCAGATAGGACGGCACGAACGTCGCCAGGATCGCGGCGAACCCCAGGTTCCGGAGGATCGGAACGCGCTTGCCGATCTCGCCGCAGAGGAAGCCGCCGGTCGCCAGCAGCGCGATGCCCATCAGGATGTCGGACGGCGCCTTGCCGATGCGGACGTAGACCGCGGCGATCGCCAGCACGACGATAGCCACCGGCAGCGGCACGATCCCGATGCGGAAATCCATGATGCTCCACCAGCGCCTGATGAAGGCGGGCTCGGCCGCAGGCGGAGCCGGCGTCTCGTCGACGGTGGTCTGGGTCATCAGCTTTCCTTCCTGGTCCCGCCGAGGCCGGCGAACTTAGCCTGTCGCCAAGCTGAATTCACGGTGGGGCGTATTCGCCGTGAGGTCCGGTCGCGGCTGCGACGTCATCGGGAGGAACAGTACCCGTCGCGAGTCCCCGCTTACATGTCACACAGTCCCCTGCCGCTGCGCCAATGCGCGACTGAGGTCAGTCAGGAGCAGGCGAGCGAAGCCTGCGGCCGGTGCTTTCTCGACAGCCTCGAGACGGCGCATCGGGAGGACGAGCCTTTCGTACACTGGAGCCTGCGCGGCGCGCTGCCGGCATCGGCGGTGGCGGCGCTTTGCCAGCTGCCCATGCCGGTCGCAGATCTCGGTAGCCTATCCGGCTCGCGGGAACTGCACAATCAGACGCGGTGCTATCTCGACGCTGACG
The DNA here is from genome assembly GCF_003254505.1 of Phenylobacterium hankyongense. Classification (NCBI taxonomy): domain Bacteria; kingdom Pseudomonadati; phylum Pseudomonadota; class Alphaproteobacteria; order Caulobacterales; family Caulobacteraceae; genus Phenylobacterium; species Phenylobacterium hankyongense. The sequence continues at coordinate 143,146 of NZ_QFYP01000001.1, forward strand.
CCGTGGCGCGGGACGGCGTCAGCCGTAGCTTCGCGGAGACCTTCCAGTCTCCCGTGACGGCCGCGGCGATCCAGGCCAGGACCGGCGCGCGCCTCGCCGGGACCTACCTGCGCATCGAGTACGCCCAGGATACCGACGGGTTCTGGCTGAAACCGCATACCGACCTGGGCGTGAAGGCCTTCACCTTGCTCGTCGGCCTCGCGCCGGAGGGCCGGCCCGACCTTGGCACCGACCTCTACGCAGACCCGGCGCGGTGGTCGGTCCGCGCCACGTTCCGCCCCGGAGACGGGCTCGCCTTCGTCCCGTCGGACCGCACCTGGCACGGCTTCGAGCCGCGCCGGATCGGCGCGGTCCGCAAGTCGCTCATCGTCAACTACGTCACCGACGAATGGCGCGCCCGCGAACAGCTCGCCTTCCCCGATCGCCCCGTGCAGCTCTCCTAGGCCGGCATGGCGGGGGAAACGGAAAGTCCATCGGCGGATGGCCCGCTTCCGCAGGTCATCGGCCTGGCCGCCCTGGCCAGGGCGGCGACCGATCAAGCCAGCGTCCAGGAGGTGCTGGAGGCGCTGATCGGCCGCGTCGCCGAGGATTCCGCCGACGCCGGCGCCCTCCTTGATCTCTCCACCCTGCTGCTCGCCACGGGCAATCGCGACAAGGGACTGGAGTTGCAGGGCTCGGCCATCGGTCTCCAGCGCTGCTATCGGGTGGGGGCTCCGCTTCCGGAGCCGGGCCTGCGGCTGCTGGTCTTCATGACAGCCGGAGACTTCACCGCCAACACGCCCCTGGAATTCCTGCTCGAAGGCTCCGACGTCGAGCTCATCGCCTGCTTCGTGGACGGGCCTCCCGTCGCGCACGGCCTGCCGGACCACGACCTCGCCTTCCTCGCGGTGGGCGAGTCCGAGACGGCCGGACCGCTGCTCGCAAGCCTGGACGGCGCGTTCGCCCAGTGGCCCAGGCCGGTGTTCAACGCACGTGCGGACGTGATCGCGGGTCTGACCCGCGATGGCGTGGCCGCGAAGTTCCCGAACCACCCGCACGTGCTTTGTCCGGCCACCGCGCGAACGTCCCGCCGGCGCCTGGCGGACGTCGCCGCCGGTCGCGAGCCGCTGGCGGCGCTGGCGGAGACCCTGGCCTTCCCGATCATCGCCCGGCCGGTGGGCAGCCATGCCGGCGTCGGGCTCGAGAAGCTCGGCGGTCCGCAGGCGCTGGGGGACTACCTCGCTGCGCACCCGGATGCGGAGTTCTTCGTGGCCGGCTTTGTGGACTACAGCGCGCCGGACGGCCGCTTCCGCAAGCTGCGCGTTGTGTTCATCGACGGGCGCCCGTTCCTGAGCCACCTGGCGGTGTCGGAGCGCTGGATGGTCCACTACCTGAACGCCGACATGGCGCAGAGCTCCGCCAATCGCGACGAAGAGGCCGAGGCGATGGCGACGTTCGACGACGGCTTCGCCGCGCGTCACGCGGCCGCGTTCCGCGCCCTGACCACCGCGTTCCCGCTGGACTACTTCGGCATCGACTGCGCGGAAACGCCGGACGGCAGGCTGCTGGTGTTCGAGGTCGACGTGGCGATGATCGTGCACGCCACGGATCCCGAAGACCTGTATCCCTACAAGAAGCCGGCGATGTCCCGGCTGTTCGCCGCCTTCGTCTCGGCCCTGAAGGCCCGGGCGGCGCCGGCCCGATGAGCCTGGGGGCGGAGCCTGATGCCGGCGCTGATGCTGACCGCACCGCTCACATGACCGGCCCCGCCGCCGGCGAGCTGATCCTGGGCCTGGACGAGGACGCCCCTGAACCGCAACGGCTGTCGGACGCGCTCGACGCCCTGGCGCAGGGTCAGTCTGATCGGCTCAGTCTCGAGGACGCCCTGGAGGCCCTGGGCGCGCGATCCTTCGGCAGCCTGATGCTGGCCATGGCGCTGCCGGCCATGTTCCTCCCACCCGGAGCCGCGGCCCTGCTGGGCGCGCCGCTGGTGGTCATCTCCGCGCAGCTGATGATCGGGCGACCGCGGCCGTGGCTGCCTCGGCGGATGCGCGGCCTGAGCCTCAGCCGGGAACGCGCGCGCAGGGTGCTGGGCGCCACGGCGGCGAAGGTCCGGTGGCTCGAACAGGCCCTGCGGCCCCGGCTCGCCAGCCTGTGCCGGCCCTGGCACGCGCGCGCGGTCGCTGCGGCCTGCGTCTGCCTGTCGGTCGTGCTGATGCTGCCCGCCCCCTTCGCCCACACGGCCGCGGCGCTGGGCGTCGTCGCGTTCGCGGCCGGCCTGATGGAGGCCGATGGCCTGGCCCTGCTCGCCGGCTGGGGTTTCGCGCTCGGCTGCGGGGCGCTGATGGCCCTGCTGATCGGCGGCGCGGCGCGCGGCATCGGGCTTCTCTGAAGGCTCGCCGGAGCGCCTACTGGTCCGGCTCGCAGACGTAGGTCGCGCTACCCTGGGTCGACGTGACCATTCGCGGGGTCGCGCCGCGGTTTGCGCAGTAGCGCGCCGCGGTCGGGTAGAGATCGTCACCCGGCCATTTGGCCCAGACCTTGATCCGGTCGCCGTCCGTCCGAGAGAGCTGCTCCGGCTCGGTCAATCCGGCCGCCAGCCGGGCGCAGGCCGAAAGGCCGCCGAGCACCACCAGGCCGGTGAGGAACACGGCGACCCTTGACCACCGTCTCCGATCGCAGGCGCTCGGCCCAACCGGGCTTCCACCACTCATCCGACCATCCCCCAACACGCGGTCGCCACCCGAACATCAGACGCCGCGCGAGGACCCGCCCCGCATACCGACGTCGCCGCAGTATGCCGACATTTCACTCCCAGGCACGTGATGATCCACGCTGAGGGAGGCCTCGTCCGCCGGCGTCATAGGAGGGGGGTGTGGGCGCCAGAGGGCGCCAAAGCCATCTCTCCGGCGCAGTGTCGTGATTGCGAAGGACATGAGCATGCCATGGAGGATCATTGCAGCCTTGGCCGCCATCGGGTGCATAGCGATCGCCTGCCATCCGCGACGTTCGATCTACATGGACACCCGCAAGGTTGCGTTGCCCGCGGAGCCCGCGGCCGCACACGACGAGGCGGAAGACGGGTCCGGGAAGTCTCGGGAGCCTGCCGGGCCGCCGCCTGCGCCCTCGGTCGCCCAAGCCCGACCGCCGGGCTGATCGATGCAGGCAGCCCTTCTCGCCGTGGTGGCCGGCCTGCTCCTGGCCGGCTGCGCGACAGTCGCGGGGCCCCAAAACCAGGTCGCGGGCGTCGCGCGGGCCGCGCCCAACCCAGACCCCTTCGAACCGCTCAACCGGGCCCTCTTCAGCCTCGGGCTCGGCCTCGACCGGGCGGTGGCGCGCCCTGTGGCCACCGCCTACCGCAGGATCCTTCCCCGGCCGGTGCGGCATGGCGTGCACAACGCGCTCCAGAACGCCGATGAGCCGATGGTCGCCATCAACGACGTGCTCCAGGGCCGGTTCGGCGCCGGCGCGCGCACGCTCGTGCGCTTCGCGACCAACACCACCGTCGGCGTCGTCGGCGTGTTCGATCCGGCTGCCAAGGCCGGCCTGTCGCATCACGACAACAGCTTCGCCTCGACACTTGGCCGGTATGGCGCGCCGCCCGGTCCCTATCTGTACATGCCGCTCCTGGGACCGCTGAACGTGCGCGGCGCCATCGGCGGCGCCGTCGACTACGTGGCCGATCCAGTGGCCCTTGCCAACTACTCCGGCGCCGCGACAGTCAATGTCGCGCGCACCTCGCTCTCGCTGGTCGATGAGCGGGCGGAGGCTGAGCGCGAGATCAATGCGCTGTTCGTGTCCGCCACGGATCCTTACGCCACGGTCCGTTCCGTGTTCCTGCAGTCCGAGGCCGCGTCGGGCGCGGAGCCGGTGCTGGAGGCCCTGCCCGACATGCCGGCCGCGCCGACCGAAACACCCGCTCCGCCCACCACCCCGAAAGTGGAGCCGTCCCCGCCCCCGTCGTCCGCACCGCCGTCGTGACCGGCCAGGACGCTGTCACCCGACTGGTCGCCGGCGTGGTGGCGCGCGCCTGCCGGCATGCGTCCGCAGTGGTCGCGATCGTGCTGCTGCTCAGCGTGGCGGCCACCGCCTACGGGTTCGCCCATTTCTCGGTCCACACCGAAGTCGCGGCCCTGATCCCGGCGGAAACCCCATGGCGCCGCGACGCCGCGGCCTTCGAACGCGCCTTCGCCGAAGAGGGTGACGACATCACCGTGGTGATCGACGCGCGAACGCCGGAGCTGGCCGAGGCTGCGGCGGCGCGGCTGGCCGCGGCGCTGCGCACGCGCCAGGACCTCTTCCGCTCCGTGAAACGCAGTGGCGCGGGACCGTTCTTCGCCCATGAAGGCCTGCTCTTCCTGCCCGCGGCCGAGGTCAGCCAGACGGCCGAGGCCCTGATCGCGGCTCAGCCTCTGGTCGCCCCGCTGGCGGCGGATCCGAGCCTGCGCGGCGTGATGACCAGCCTCACCACCGGCGCGTCGGCGGCGGCGGCAGGCCAGGCCGACCCCCACCGCCTCGCGGGGCCCGTCGCCGCCATCGCCGCCGCCGCCGCCGCCGTCGAGCAGGGACGGCCGGCCTTCTTCTCCTGGCGGCCGCTGATCACCGGCCAGGCTCCGGACCCTTCCGACGTGCGGCAGTTCATCGAGATCCTGCCGAACCTCGACGAGAGCAGGGCCTCGCCGGGCGAGGAGTCGGTTCAGGCGGTGCGGTCATTCGCCGACGCGCTGCGGCTCGATCCCGCCCACGGGGTGCAGGTGCGGATCACCGGCACGGTGCCGATGGAAGTGGACGAGCTCGCCGCCTTGAAGGAGGCGACGGGCCCGCTGGCGGCCATCAGCCTTGTGCTGATGCTGGGCGTCCTCTACCTCGCCGTCCGCTCGACCCGCATCGTCGGCGCGATCCTGGCCACGGTCCTGGCGGGCCTGGCGATCACCGCGGCGGCAGGGCTGGCGCTTGAACACCGGTTCAACCTGATCTCGGTCGCCTTCATGCCGCTGTTCGTCGGCCTCGGCATCGATTTCGCCATCCAGTTCTGCGTCCGTTACCGGGCCGAGCTGATCGGCGAGCCGGACGTGGAGCGCGCGTTGGACGGCGCAGCGGCCGGGGTGGGGCGCGGCCTGGCGCTGGCCTCCGCCGCCACGGCGATCGGCTTCTTCGCCTTCCTCCCGACACCCTACAAAGGGGTTTCGGAACTGGGCCTGATCGCCGGCCTGGGGATGATCGTGGCCGTGGTGCTGGCGGTGACCTTCCTGCCGGCGATGCTGGTTCTGCTGAAGGCGCAGAGCGCGGCGGCCGAGGCCGGTCTACCGGCGCTGCGGCGGGCCGACGCCTTCGTCGCGCGGAGATGGCGGTGGATCCTGGGGCTGGGCGCCGGCCTGGCCGTGGTGGCGCTGGTGCTGGCGCCCCTGCTGCGGTTCAACTTCGATCCCCTGCGCCTGCGCGATCCGCATTCGGAGTCGGTCGCCACCTTCCTCGACCTGGCGCGCGATCCGGACACCAACCCGAACGCCCTGGACGGCCTCAGCCCCGACCTGCCGGGCGCGCAACGCCTCGCCGCCAGGCTGTCGGCCCATCCGCAGGTGCGCCAGGTGATCACCCTGGCGAGCTTCGTTCCCGCCGATCAACAAGCGAAGATCGCGACGCTGCAGGACGCCGCCACGCTCCTGGATCCGACGTTGAACCCCTTCGACAGCGCAGCGCCCCCGACCGACGCAGACCAGGTCGCGAGCCTGCGCGGCGCCGCCCAGGCCTTGCGGGCGCTGGGCGCGAAGCCTGACGGTTCGGCGGGCGGCGACACCGCGCGGCTGGCCGGTCTGCTGGAGAGGGCCGCGGCCGGCCCCCCGGCCCTGCGGGCCCGGCTGCAGGACACCCTGGTCGCGGGGCTGCCGGTGGCGCTGGAACAGGTGCGGGCGGCGCTGAGTCCCGAGCCGGTGACCTTGGCCAGCCTGCCGCAGGAGATCCGGGAGGACTGGGTCGCCCGCGACGGCCGCGCCCGGGTGCAGGCCTATCCCGCCGCAAGCCCGGGCGACACCGCCGGCCTAAGCCGCTTCGTGGCGACGGTGCGGGAGGTCATGCCGCACGCCGTGGGAACCCCGATCGCGACGCTGGAGACCAGGCGCCTGATCCTGGGCGCCTTCGCGGAGGCCGGTGCGCTCGCCCTGGCGGCGATCACGGCGCTTCTCTACCTCGCCCTCCGCAACGTCCGGGACGTCCTTTTGACCCTGGCGCCGATGCTGTTGAGCGCCCTTCTGACCGTCGGCCTGTGTGTCGTGCTGGGACAGGACATCAACCTCGAGAACCTGATCGCCCTGCCACTGCTGCTGGCGGTGGGCGTATCTTTCAACATCTACTTCGTGGTGGCGCATCGGGAGGGCCGCCACGCCCTGCTCGCGTCCAGCCTGACGCGGGCCATCCTCTACAGCGCGGTGGCGACCGGCGTCGCCTTCGGGGCGCTCAGCCTTTCCGGCCATCCGGGCACCGCCAGCATGGGCCGGCTGCTGCTGATCGCGCTTGGCTGCACCCTGGTGGCCACCCTGGTCTTCCAGCCGGCGCTGCTGCGCGCGGTCGGTCGAGCTCCGGCGGGCCGCTAGCGCAGGCTGGCGGTCAGGTCGTTCAGGCGCTTCACCAGCCCTGCCGCGCCGCCCGAATGCAGCACGCCGGCGAAGTCCGCGCGCTGCGTGGCCAACTGGCTGACGCCTTCATAGTAGATGTCGACGATCTTCCACCCGCCACCGTACTCGCGCAGACGGTAGTTGAGCGCGGTGGGCTGTTCACCTGGCAGAGCGATGCGGGACTTCACCAGCTTGTCGGCGCCGCGCGTCTGGACGGCGGGATCGACGACGCAGGTCTGGCCGCTGTAGCTGTCGAACTCCTGGGCGAGACGCCCGGCGCTGTAGCGGGTGAGCGCGGCCACCACCGCGGACTTCTCGGCCTCGGTCATGGCGTCCCAGGCTGGGCCGGTGGCGAACTGCCCCATGATCCGCGTGTTGAACGATTCCTCCACCAGGGGCTGGAGCTTCTTAATCCGGGCCTGCGCGCCCTGGCCCTTGGATTGGCGGACCGTATCGACGAGCGCGCTGCAGAAGGACTCTGCCCTGCCCGCGGCCGGGTCGCCCGCCGCCAGCGCCGGTGCGACCGAGAGGCAGGTGAGGATGGCGGCTCCGAGAACGCTGCGAAACATCGATGATCCAATCCGATAGGCGCCCAAATCCATGACGCCGCGCCCCGGGCTCAACCTGACCTGCGTCTCCACGGGACCGGCCGACACCACGGCTGAAGCCGCACCATCGGCACTACGCGCCTTGTGGGACCGGCGGCGGGGGATATATCACTCCGGGGGCGGGCGGCAGGCCAGGGGTGAATGGGCCAGTGTTAGCGAAGGACGCGCCGAACGCCCTGCTGCAGGCGTTCTTCGAGCGCCGCGACAGCCTCAGGCGTTTCTACGTCGCACGCCTGGGCTCGGTCTCGGAGGCGGAGGACCTCCTGCAGGACCTCTATCTGAAGGTGGCCGCCGCGGAGGCGGACCAGGTCGAGAACCCCGCCGCCTATGTCTATCGTCTGGCCTCGAACGCGATGCTGGACCGCCTGCGGAGCCAGAGGCGCACGGCCATGCGGGAGCGCGACTGGCGCGACAGCCACCATGTCGTCCTCGCCGGCGAGGACGTCGCCGACCTGCCAGACGCCGAGCAGGTGGTCGCCGCGCGCGACCGCCTCGCCAGGGTGGTGCGGGCGCTCGACGAGCTGGGACCGCAGACCCAGAAGGTCTTCCGGCTGCACAAGTTCGACGGCCTCAGTCATCTGGAGGTGGCGCAGAGGCTGGGCATTTCCCGCAGCGCGGTGGAAAAACACGTTATGGCGGCGCTGAAGCACCTGCTGATCAAGGTTGGACGTTAGCCGCCATGAGACTGACGGGATTTGGGCGAGGGACTTGGCTCGCGGTGACGTCATCCCTGCGAGCGCCGATCCGGCGCGCCCCGAGCGACGCATCATGACCCTCGCGCCGACCGACGACCCGATCGCCACCGAAGCCTCGCAGTGGTTTGCGAAGGTGCGCGGCGCGGAGCTGTCCGACGCGGACTGGCTGGCGCTCACGGCGTGGCTGGAGAGCGATCCGCGCCATTCCGCCGCCTTCGACGCGTTGGAACGGCTCTGGGTCGACCTCGACGACGCGCCGGCCCGGAACCCAGCGACCGCGACCTCGACTGTGACCCCTCTCCGCCCCCGAGCATCCCAGGCGCCGCGGCGGGCGCAGCGCTGGCCCTGGGCCGCAGGCCTGGCCGCCGCGGCGGCCCTGGCGCTGTTCTTCGCCCTGCCCGACCTGCGATCCCACACCGACGCGCAGACCTTCGCGACCGGCCGCGGGCAGACGCGTGAGATCACCCTGGCGGACGGCAGCCACATCGCCCTCAACGCCGCCTCGCGGATTTCGGTGCGCCTGGAGCCCCGCAGCCGCCGCGTGACCCTCGCCGACGGCGAGGCCTCGTTCCAGGTGGCGCATGATCTCGACCGGCCGTTCTTCATCCACGCCGGCGACCGCGAGATCCGCGTCGTCGGGACGGAGTTCAACGTCGAACACCGCGGCCAGCAGCTCGCCGTCACCGTCCGTCGTGGGATCGTGGCGGTCGGCCCGGCGCAGGGAACGGGTCTGAAGGAGGAATACCGGCTGACCGCCAGGCAGCGCCTCGAGCACCGTGAAGGCGCGGCGTTCTCCACCGTCTCCTGGGTCGATCCGGAAGACGCCTTCGCCTGGCGCGACGGACGCCTGGTCTATCGCCATGCGCCGCTGGCCAAGGTCGCCGCCGACCTCTCCCGGCGCTTCCCCAAGACGATACGCGTGGCGCCCGACGCCGCGGAGCTGCCGTTCACGGGGGTCCTGCGGCTCGACAACGAGGAGGCCGTGGTCCGGCGGCTGGAGACCTTCCTGCCGGTGACCGCCAGCCACACCGCGGCGGAAATCAGCTTGAGCGCCCGCCCCAGCAGCTGAGGCGGTCCGGCGCAGCGCCGCTAGCGCGCGGTGGGAACGCTGCGCGCAGCCTTGTCCAGGAAGCCCAGGAAGTGGGCGGGGCCGATCACCCGCACCCCGGCGGCCTGCTGCTCGGCGAGGATCTCGGAGCGAAGCGCCTTCATCCGCGTCCAGTGCTGCTTGGGCCGGAAATGGTGCTCGGCGTGGTAGCCGTTGTTGAGGAAGGCCAGGTTGTAGAGCGGGCCGTAGGCGGAGACGCCGGCGGCGATGGGGACCTCGGGCTGCGCGCCCAGGTGCTCGTAGTAGGCGATCAGGAACGAGAGGCTCTGTCCGAGGTAGTAGAACGGGGCGAGCACCGCCACGAACTCCCAGCGGATCAGCGCCAGGACGCCGTAGACCGCCACCATCACCCAGAATTCCTGCAGCGCCCGGCGCGCTTCGTCCGGGCGCTTTCGACCGATCTCGCGGGCGACGGTGAACGGGCCGTCGTCTCGCCAGAAGCCCATGAAGACATAGGAGAGCATCGGCTCGGCCTTGCCGTCCGCGCCGTGGCGGTAGAGCGAGATCGGATCGACGGTCTGGCCCTGGGCGTCCGGCCGGTCGGAATTGCCGGCGTGGTGCCGCATGTGGACGTAGCGGTACATGGTCTGCGGGACGCCGTTCTCCAGCGTCAGGGCGAGTTCGGTGAGCCGGTTGAGGGTCTTGGAGACGAAGAACGGATTGTGGATGAAGTTGTGCGAGACCGAGTCCTGGTTCCAGCCGATCGCCGCGGCATAGAGCACCCCGCCCAGCAGCCGCGCCGGCCAGCCCAACGCCGGCCAGGCCAGGAAGAAGGCCAGCAGCAGCGCCAGGTGCAGGTAGACGAGAACGGCGGGGACGGCGTCCCAGGCGCTGTACCGGAACAGCCGGCCTCCCGCCCTGCGCCGCGGGATTTCAGAGGCCATCAGCTCGCGCATCGTCGCCTGCCTTCCTAGGCCGCCCCGAAAGCCATCGACACGTTGAGCCCGCCGAAGGCGAAGGCGTTGAGCAGCAACCGCCGCGCCTTGATCGGCCGCACCTGGCCGACCACCACATCCACGTCGCAGGCGGGATCGGCCTCCAGGTAGTTGAGCACCGGCGGCGCCAGCTGCGCCTTGAGCGCCATCAGCCCGATGACCGCCTGCAGGGCGGCCGAGCCGCCGATCAGGTGGCCGTGGGCGCTCTTGGTGGCGATCACCGGATGCCGGCGCGCGCGGTCGCCGAACACCGCGCTGATCGACGCCGCCTCGTTCTCGTCGTTGAGCGGCGTGCCGGTGCCGTGCGCGGAGATCAGCACCTCGTCGGCCTCCAGCAGCCCGCCGGCCGCACAGGCCTGACGGATGGCGGCGCAGGTCCCCTCGAGCGAAGGCTGGGTGATGTGGAAGGCGTCCGAGGTCATGCCGCCCCCGAGATATTCGCCCAGCACCTCGGCGCCGCGGGCGCGGGCATGCTCCCAGTCCTCCAGCACCAGGACGGCCCCGCCCTCGCCCATCACCATGCCGTCACGGCCCTGGCTGAAGGGCCGGCAGGTGGTCTCGGCCAGGGCGTGGATGGCCTGCCATCCGACCATCGAACCGGGGGTGGCGATCGCCTCCGAGCCGCCGACCACCGCCACGTCCGCCAGCCCCGACTGGATCAGGCCGGCCCCCTGCACGATCGCGTGGGCGGACGAGGCGCAGGCGCTGGAGGTGGCGAACACCGGGCCGTGGATCCCGAACTGCATGGCGACGGCGCTGGCGGCGCCGGAGACCATCACCTTCGGCACCGTGGCCGGATGCATGCGGGCGGCCTTCTGGCCGAAGAACCGCTCGTAGCATTTCTCCAGCGTCGCCAGCCCGCCCTGGCCGTGGCCGAACACCACCGCCGTGCGCTGGTCGAGGGCCGCATGGCCGAGCAGTCCCGCCTGGGCCAGGCCTTCATGGGCGGCGCTGAGCGCCATCAGGGCGAAGCGGTCGACCGTGCCCGAGACCTTGCGGCCGTAGCCCGCCTCCAGCGCCGCCTCGAAGCCCCCGGGGACCAGGGCGGCCGGCAAGGTGACGGGCGCGGGCGCATTTTCGCCGGCGTCGAAGACGTGGGGCGCGATCCCGCCGCGGCCGCTGCGGACGGCGTCCCAGTTCTGCTGTGCGTCGTGGCCCAGAGCGGAGACCGCCCCAAGGCCGGTGACGGCGATGCGTCGCGCGCTGCTCATGACGTCGCGGGCTCCGCATTGATGCGTTGCATCAGGTAGTCGACCATCTCGCCGAGGGTGGTCATCTGAGGCATGTCGCCCTCCTCGATGACGACGCCGTAGCGCTCCTCCAGCTCGAACAGCATGGTGATGACGTCGAGGGAGGAGATCCCCAGATCGGCGAGCGTCGCCTCGCGGACGAGCTTCTCGCGATCGATGATCGCCTCCTCGGCGATCAGGTCGAGCAGCTGGGTTTCAGTGGCTTTCATCGGGTCCCTCCTAGGGATCGCAGTCGGGGACGAGCGCATCGCGCGTCGGCGGCGGTTGAATAGGGCGATGGGTTCCGGCCGGTCGTCAGGGGCGTCATGACCGCGCCTCCGGCTCGCCGAGCAGCCAGACGCCGGCGAGGATGGCGGCGCCTCCGACCACCTGCGGGAGGCTCACCGGCTCGCCGAACACGGTCCAGCCGAGGCCGACCACCAGCATGTAGCCCAGGGCGGTCATCGGGAACGCCGCGCTCAGCTTCAGCTGCGAGAGCACCACCATCCAGACCGCCAGGGTGAGGAGTTCGCAGGCCACCCAGGCCTGGGTCCAAGGGGTCCTGGCCGCCGCCGCCAGCCAGCCCAGGCCGAACCGTTCGCCGGTCAGCGCGTGGGCGGTCTCGACCGCCAGGTACTGGTTGACGACGCCGAGCACCGGCATGCCCAGCCAGACCAACGGACGCGCCGCGCGCGCGAAGCCCTGGTGGGCCACGGGTGGGGCCGCGGTCATGCCGCGCCTCGCATCGGGACCGGATCTTCCGCCAGCAGCGGCGCGGCCCACTTCAGCGCCCGGTTCACCAGCGGGCGGCGATGCCGGAAGTACATGTCCGCGCCACGCAGCCGGCTGCCCAGGCGCAGCTTGGTGGCGTACCCCGCCTGGCCGCTCTGGTAGCGCCTCAGGCCGCGCTCCAGGCAGAGCCGGACGTTGGTGATCCAGCTGACGAAGTAGAGGTTGTGGGCGGGGCCGCGGTCGCCCTCCATGCAGAAGAACTTGTCCAGCAGCACCTCGTCGTCCTGCAGCAGCAGGTTGCAGCCGATCAGGTCGTCGCCGACGAAATAGAGGACGCAGAACGCGCGGTCGGCCAGGGCGGCGAGCACGCCGCTGAAATAGGCCGCCGTCAGCTCCTCGAACTGCAGGTTCGAGCGCGCGCGGGTCTGCTGGTAGAGTTCGAGAACCCGCGTCTCCAGGCCCGCGATGTCGCTGCGGACCTCGACCCGCACCGCGTCCAGCGCCTTCAGCTTGCGCCGCAGGTCCTTGCGCGTCGCCGCGCTCAGGCGGGCGAAGTAGCCTTCCAGGTCGGGAAAATCGATGTCGAGCTCGGCCACCGGCATGCCGGGCGCCAGCTGGTACGAGGGCGAGCCCAAGGCCGCCCAGAGCCCGCGATCGGCGGCCGGCGCGTCCTTGATCGCCAGCAGCCCGCAGCCCTCCCTGGCCGCGGCCGCCTCGAAAGCGGTGAGCAGGGCGCGGAGCAGCTCCGGCTTGCGATCCGCGGCGATCCCTGGCGCGAACCCCAGGCCCACGTCCTCGGCGCACGGCGAGCCCAGCGCCGCCAGCCGCACGGTGAAGGCGCGCGGGGCCAGCCGGCGGGCGGCGGCCACCAGCCGCCGGCCGCCCTCGGTCAGGGTGGTGTCCAGGGAATAGTCGGTGAAGAATCCCGGCGCGGCGGCGACCACCTTGCCGCCGGCCTCCGCCACCACGTAGCGCCAGCTGAAGCCCGGCAGGCCGGCCGCCTCCACCGCAGCGAGGTAGTCGAACCCCTCCAGGCGATCGGCGAAGCAGCCGTCCCAGGCGGCGCGGCCGACCTCGTGGATCGAGCTGACCACCCGCGTCTCAAGCATCGGCGCTCGCTCCAGCTCGCGCCTCGCCGGCCCGTGGCGGCGCGCCGAAGAAGTCGGCGGTGATGTCGCCAACCAGGTCCCGCTGCTTGTCCACGTGGATCATGTGGTAGCAGTCGTCGAGCAGCCTAAGGTCGACCGGCCCGCCCAGCACCTTGCCCAGCCGCTCGGCGTTGCGCGGATGGCTCATGTCGTCGTCGCGGGCATGCAGGATCAGCGCCGGCTGGGTCACGTCGCGACCGACCCGGTCGATGTGGTCGGCAAGCCGGTGCATCTCGTGCATCGCGCCCAGCGGGACGCGGTCCAGCGCGCCGGGGATCACGGCGCCCTGGGTCGCCGCCATGCCCTCGCGCAGCCGCTCGTCCTTCAGGCCGAAGGGATAGGGTTCGACAAAGCTGATCCGCCGCAGCAGTGGCAGGCCGGCGAACGGCTTGGCCAGCGGCGTGACGGCGCTGTACCAGCGCCGCATGTTCCAGCCGTCGTAACGGTAGGTCATCGAATAGACCGCCGCGCCCGCCACCGCGGGCTCCTCCGCCGCCAGCGCCAGGCCCAGCGCGCCGCCGACGCAGATGCCGGCCACGTAGACCTCGTCGTGATCGGCCTGCAGCGCGGCGAAGGCCTCGCGGGCCGAGCCCAGCCAGTCGCGCCAGTCGCTGGCCAGCAGGGCTTTCTCGTCGGTCCCATGACCCGCCAGCAGCGGCGCCGCCACCGAGAAGCCGCGGCGGTGCAGGCGCTTGGCGAGGAACTTCATCTCGCCGGGCGCCCCGGTCATCCCGTGAAGCAGCAGCACCGCCTTGCCCAGCGAGCCCTTGAGCCGGAAGCTGAGCGCGCGCGCGGCGGCCGTGGGGGTCAGCAGGCCGCTCATGCTCCTGACGCTCCGATGCAGACGACGCCCGCGAAGATCAGGGCGGCGCCCAGCTTCTGTCGGGCCGACATGGACTCGCGCAGCATCACCAGACCGGCGAGGGGCACGCAGGCGTAGGTCAGGGTCATCACCGGATAGGCCAGGCTGAGCGGCGCGCGCTGGAGCACCAGCACCCAGGCGACGCTTTCCACCACCCAGAGCGCCGCGCCCGCCCAGATCAGCGGCTCCAGGGCCACTCCACGGACGAAGCCGGCGGATCGGCCGGCCCGATCGGCGCCCAGCTTGAAGCTGATCTGCTGCACCGTTTCGGCGGCGACGCAGAAGGCCAGCAGGCCAAGCGCCAGGGGCGCAAGTCGGGCCGGGCCCATCACGACAGCTCCGCGAACAGGTCGAGCAGGCGCAGGTTGGCCGCCTCGTTCACCGCCCGCGCCGCCTCGGGCTCCGGCCGACCCCAGGGCTGGTCGAGCAGCGCCTCGCCGCGCTTCAGCAGCCAGGCCGCCGGGCCCGCGCCATAGGCGGCCTGCGACCAGTCGCCGACCACGTCGGCCCCGATCACGCGTCGGCCCGCACTCGCCCGCCGGATAGCCGCGATGACGAAATCGAGGCTCGCCTGACCCTGGTCCCAGTTGGTCACCGCGTCCTGCGGGCGCAGCACGTCCTTGTCCACGGTGACGTAGACGCCCGACGTGGTGATGGCGGCGTCGAGACGGTCGAGGAACGTCGCCTCGCCCATGCTGGCGATCGTCGGCCAGGCGCGGCCTTCCAGCACCACCGCCTCGCCGCCGTCGGGCGCCGCCCAGGCGTAGAGCTCTAGCTTGTCCTCGGCCAGCAGGGCGAGGTCGCCTTGCCGCGCCCGGCCGCGGCCGACGTCGGGGCTGCAGACGCCGATGGTGATCACCCGGGCCACGCCTTCCATGCGCGCGGCGCGACCCACCCAGGAGCCGCAGTGGCGGCCTTGGGCCTGCCGCACCCAGTCCGGGTGGTTGTCGAAGTGCAGCACGGTGATCGGGCCGCCGTACGCCGCGACCGCGCGCTCGATCAGCAGCGGTGTCACGTGATGGAAATCGCCCGACCCGGCGAACACGACTTCCGCCTGTGGCTCCGGCGGGCAGGTCTTGAGGCGCTGACGCAGGTCCGCCAGCGTCTGCGCGGTGCTCCATAGCCGCAGGGCGGGCCCAAGGTCGCGCGCCGCGAGGATCCTGCCGCCGCCCTGCAGCGCGGCCCGCTGCAGCTCGGTCTGCCGCTCCAGAGACCCGTCAAGTTGCAGGATCATGCTGCGCATGTGGCTATCCGCGCGTGCAGCGGGTCAGCAGCGCGTCCAGCAACTTCAGCGCCAGGTCGATCTCCTCGCGGGTGATGTCCAGCGAGGGGGCGAGGGTGATGACGTTCTTGTAGTAGCCGCCGACGTCGAGGATCAGGCCTAACGTGCGGCCATCGACCTCCAGATCGCCCTTCATGGCCTCGGCCTCCATGCGATCGAGCAGGGGCTTGTTGGGGGTGTAGCCGTCAGCCTCGCAGATCTCGGCGCGAAGGGCGAGGCCGAGCCCGTCGACGTCGCCGATCTGCGGCCAGCGCGACTGCAGCTCCCTCAGCCCAGCGAGGAAGTAGGCGCCCTTCTCCGCGACCTGGCGCTCGTAGTCGCCCTCCGCGGCCATCCTCAGGGTCTCCAGGGCGATGGCGGTCCCCATCGGATTGGCGTTGAAGGTGGAGTGGGTGGACCCCGGCGGGAAGACGCCCGGGTTGATCAGAGCCTCCTTGGCCCAGACCCCGGACAGCGGATTGAGGCCGTTGGTCAGCGCCTTGCCGAACACCAGGACGTCCGGCTGCACCCCGAAGTGCTCGATCGACCACAGCTTGCCGGTCCGGTAGAGGCCCATCTGGATCTCGTCGACCACCAGCAGGATGCCGTAGCGGTCGAGCACCTTCTTCAGCTCGATGAAGAAGTTCTTCGGCGGAATGACGTAGCCGCCGGTGCCCTGGATCGGCTCGACGTAGAAGGCGGCGAACTCGGCCTGCCCTGTCTTGGTGTCGAGCACGCCGTTGTACTCGGTCTCGAACAGCCGCTCGAACTTCTGCACGCAGTAGGAGCCGTACTCCTCCTTGCTCATCCCCTTGGGGCCGCGGAAATGGTAGGGGAACTCGATGAACTGGGCCCGGTCGCCGAAGTGGCCGTAGCGCCGGCGGTAGCGGTAGGACGAGGTGATCGCGGAGGCCCCGAGGGTGCGGCCGTGGTAGCCGCCCTCGAAGGCGAACATCAGGCTCTTGCCGCCGCTGGCGTTGCGCACCAGCTTGAGCGAGTCCTCCACCGCCTGGGCGCCGCCGACGTTGAAATGGACGCGGCCCTTGGCGCCGAACTTGGCCTCCGCATCGCGGGCGATCAGGGCGGCGAGCTCCACCTTCTCGCGGTGCAGGTACTGGGAGGCGACCTGCGGCAGGCGGTCGAGCTGGCGATGCGCCGCGGCGTTCAGGCGCGGGTTGCGGTAGCCGAAGTTGACCGCCGAATACCACATCTGGAGGTCGAGGAAGGCGCGCCCCTCCGCGTCGTACATGTAGGAGCCTTCGCAGCTCTCGAAGAACTTCGGGTGGTCCAGGTAATGGACGGTGTCGCCCCAGGAGCAGTAGGCGGCCTCCAGGCTGCGCAGTTCGGACTCACTCAGATCGGCGACGGGGGCGTCGTACATGCAGAACTCCGGGGATCAGGTCAGATGGCCAGGACCTGCCGCTGCGCGGCGGGCGCATCGCCCACCAGCAGGGCCAGCGCGCTGGTCACGTCGTGGAAGGTCTCGAAAGGAATGAAGGCCTGGTCGCGCGAGGCGGCGTAGTCGGCCAGCGCGCCCTTGGCGAACAGGAGGTCGGCCCGGGCGGAGACGCAGAAGTCCGACCGCCCGTCGCCGACGAACACCGTGGTCGCCACTCCAGCCGGTGCGGCGCCCGCGGCGTCGCATTTGCAGACCCCGGATCGGGCCGCGCAGCCGGGTCGCGACCACGGCTGCTCCAGCCGCCACGCGCCGGGCTGGCCGCTCAGCTGGTTGGCCACCACGGCCTGGATCTCCGAAATCCCGTGGCGGGCGAGGATCCGGTCGATGAAATAGTCCACCCCGTCGCTGACGATGCTGACCGGGAAGCGGTGAGCGCCGGCCCAGGCCAGGAAGTCGACGAATCCGGGATCCAGCTGCACGGTGTCCAACGCCCCGTGCAGGTCCTCCTGCGAGCCGCCGATCAGGGCGACCTGCCTGCGCATGCACTGAGCCGCCGAAATCCCGCCGGCGACCCACTCGCTCTCCAGGTCCCGCCAGGCCGGATCGGCCAGCGCTTCCAGAACCCAGTCCGTCGTGTCCTGCTGCGTGATGGTCCCATCGAAATCGCAGATGATGCGCATAGAGCTTTCGCAGACCTCCACGTCGGCGCTCGCGCGCCCGTCCCACAAAGGTCTCGACGTCACGCCCGGCGCGCATCCTCAAAAAACGGGCGCGCGCGTGCGAAGGTGGGCGAACGGCCGCAGCGTGGGGTTGATAAGGGCGACAACCATGCGGGGCGACGCTAGAGCCCTGTTCGACCAAGCCGGGCCACGCCGCCAAGGGGGCGCTGAGCCGAGCACATGTGGAGGGCCTACAATCTCGCTGTGTAACCGAGGGGTCGGCGGCTTTGCGCAGGCGCTAGGCGTCGCGGGCGCGTTGTGCCTGGCGTCAGGATCGGCGCATGCGGCGCCGCTTATCCGTTTTCACGTGCCTGCCCAGGCCACCTCGGAGGCCCTGCTGCAGGTGGCGCTGCAGGCCGGGGCCTCGCTCGGCGGCGAGCTCGACGCCTGCCGCGGCGCGTCGCGCGCGCTCAATGGGCGTCTGACGCTGGAGGCGGCGCTGAACCAGTTGCTGGCCGGCCAGCCGTGCCGCTTCCGGCTGGATTCGCGCGGCGCGATCCTAATCGTCGCCGCGCCCCCGGGCCGGCCCCAGCCGCACACGCCGCCGCCCCTCGCACCCCGCCCACCCGTGGCGGCGGCCGCCGCCCCCGCGCCCACGACCGTCGCCGTGGGCGAGCTGGTGGTGACCGCGGGCCGGCGCGCAGAGCTTCCCGGACGGACCCCGTACGCCATCAGCGCGCTGCGCGGTTCGGACCTGCCGAGGCTTGGGGTGACCGACATTCCCGCCCTGGCCTCGCTGGTCGCCGGCATGACCGTGACCAACCTGGGGCCCGGACGCGACAAGGTGCTGCTGCGAGGGCTTTCGGACGGGGCCTACACCGGGGTCACCCAGTCGACCGTCAGTCTCTATCTGGACGATGTGCCGGTCACCTATAACGCCCCTGACCCGGACCTGCGGCTGATCGACGTGGACCGAGTCGAGGTGATGCGGGGCCCCCAGGGCACGCTCTACGGCGGGGGAACGATGGGGGGCATCGTGCGCGTCGTCACCAACAGGCCCGACCTGGACACCTATTCCGGCGAAGCGACCGCGGGCCTCTCCTACACGCTGTCCGGGGGGATCAACACCAGCCTGGAAGCCGTCGCCAACATGCCCGTGCTGCCGGGTCGTGTCGCCCTCAGGGCCGCCGCCTACCAGGAGCACTGGAGCGGCTTTATCGACGACGTCAACCTGGGCCTGAAGCACGTCAACAGCGGCGGTCGCGACGGGGCGCGGCTGGCGGTCCGTGCGCAGGTCACCGACGACTGGTCTGTGACCCTCGGCGGCATCCATCAGTCGATCAACACCGACGACACGCAGTACGTCCTGGCCGGCCTGGGCCGGCTGCAACGGGCGAACAGCGTCCGCGAGCCGCACGACAACGATTTCGACGAGGTCTCCGCCACCGTCGAGGGCGGCGGCCGTTGGGGACGCGTGGTCTTCTCGCTGGCGCGGTTGCTGCACCACTACGACAGCCGGTACGACGCGACCCCGGCGGTCGGCGCCTTCACAGACCAGCCTGGCGCGGCGGCGTTCGACGACTCGCGGCGGGTCGACCTGCTGGTCAGCGAACTGACGCTGTCGTCGTCGCCCGACGAGCGCTGGCGCTGGCTGGCAGGCGCCTTCGCCTCCAGCGGCAGGGTCGACGCGCAATCGACCCTGGATCAGCTCAGCCCCGCGCCAGCGCAGCTCTATGCGGAGACCCGCGTCGACCACATCCGGGAAGTGGCCGTCTATGGAGAGACCGCCTACGACCTGACCTCACGGCTCAACGCGGTCGTCGGCCTGCGCTGGTTCAGCTTCGCCTTCTCCACCGACTCGCTGGTGACGCAGGGACCCGGCAGCCGGACGTTCAGCGACAGCGGCGAGGCCAACGGCTTCTCGCCCAAGTTCTCGCTGCGCTACCAGCCCAACGGGCGGACGACCTACTACGTCCAGGCGGCGGAAGGATATCGCCCCGCCGGCTTCAACACCGCCGGCCCCGTCGGCGAGACCTTCGACGGTTCCTCCGGCGGCCTGCGGCGGCAGTTCGACGCCGATGAGCTGTGGAACTACGAGGTGGGCGCCAAGCTGCAGCTCATGGATGGCCGGGTCCAGCTGCGCCTGGCGGCCTTCTATGCGGTCTGGGGCGCGATCCAGAGCGACCAGTATCTGCCCTCCGGGCTGCCCTACGCCGTGAACGTCGGCGACGGCGCCAATCGCGGGCTGGAAGCCGAGATCGACTGGCGACTGTCGCCGGCCTGGCGGCTGCGCGCCGCGGCCCTGGTGGACGATCCCCAGCTCACGCGCGTCAACCCGAACTTCCAATCAAAGCCCGACGCGGGCCTGCCCGGGGTGACCAGCGGCTCGGTGAGCGCGGCGCTCTCCTATCGTCGGCCGCTGACCGGAAGCCTGGAGTTTCGGGCGGACGCCGAGGCCGCCTACCTCGGGCATTCGAACGTCGCCTTCGCGCCGCAAAGCTCCTCGCAAAGCGGTGGCTACGCCACCGCCCGGATCTCGGTCGCCCTGGAGGCGCCCCATTGGGCGGTGAGCGCCTTCGTCGACAATCCGGCCAACAGCAGCGCCAACACCTTCGCCTTCGGCAATCCCTTCAGGATCGGCCGCCAGAAGGTCATCACCCCGCTGCGGCCGCTGACCGCCGGGGTGAACCTGACGATGCGCTTCTAGCGCTGCGCATCGCCAGGCTGTCCAGGCGACGATCTAGCGACGTGGCAGTCAACCTGCCGCCGCCCGGCGCCCTAGCGCGCGGCGCGGTTCGCAGCCTTGCGCCGCGTCCTGCTCGGCAGGCTGGGGGTCGTCGAGGCCGCGACCTAGCGCGCGATGGCCGCCGCGGCGTGGAAGGCGCCGCTCTCGTAAAGCGCCTTGGCTCGCGCCTCCGGACCTTGCCGCTGGTGGTGCTCGCAGTTGCGGGGGAACTTGCGCAAGGCCCGTCCGGGGCGGCCCAGGAACGTGTCGCGGCTTGCCTCGGGCGTTCCAGTAGCTCCCCGTGACGCTGTCAGACCGAACTGGCGGCGCTGATGACCGCTGGAAACGCAAAAGGCCCCCTTGCGGGGGCCTCAGGCGATACGACGCCAGTAGTGGGTGCGGGGACAGGATTTGAACCTGTGACCTTCAGGTTATGAGCCTGACGAGCTACCGGGCTGCTCCACCCCGCGGCAAAGCTGGTAAGAAGTATCGTGATTTGAAGGGTGATGGGCGAACACATCCGTTTGGTAGACCTGGCGGCGACCTACTCTCCCGCGCCTTAAGACGAAGTACCATCGGCCCAGAGGGGCTTAACGACCGAGTTCGGAATGGGATCGGGTGGGGACCCCCCGGCAAAACCACCAGGTCAACGAAACGGATGTGAAGAAGACATCATCATCTGAGCTGCTCAAACCAGAGCGCGCATGAATTTTGATAAGAACGATCAAGCCGATCGAGCGATTAGTACCAGTAAGCTACATGCCTCGCGGCACTTCCACACCTGGCCTATCAACGTGGTGGTCTACCACGGCTCTCGGCGAAGCCTTGTTTTGAGGTAAGTTTCCCGCTTAGATGCTTTCAGCGGTTATCTTGTCCACACTTAGCTACCCTGCTGCGCGGCTGGCGCCACGACAGGTCCACCAGAGGTGTGTCCATCCCGGTCCTCTCGTACTAGGGACAGATCCTCTCAAGCTTCGTACACCCACGGCAGATAGGGACCAAACTGTCTCACGACGTTCTGAACCCAGCTCACGTACCACTTTAATCGGCGAACAGCCGAACCCTTGGGACCTGCTCCAGCCCCAGGATGTGATGAGCCGACATCGAGGTGCCAAACTTTGCCGTCGCTGTGGACGCTTGGGCAAAATCAGCCTGTTATCCCTAGAGTACCTTTTATTCGTTGAGCGATGGCCCTTCCATACAGAACCACCGGATCACTATGGCCGACTTTCGTCTCTGCTCGACTTGTCAGTCTCGCAGTCAGGCGGGCTTATGCCATTGCACTCGACGAGCGATTTCCGACCGCTCTGAGCCCACCATCGCGCGCCTCCGTTACACTTTGGGAGGCGACCGCCCCAGTCAAACTACCCGCCACGTCATGTCCCGGATCCGGCTTACGGACCGCGGTTAGACGTCAGTAACAACAAGGGTGGTATTTCAAGGTTGGCTCCACCGAAGCTGGCGCCCCGGTTTCATAGCCTCCCACCTATCCTACACATGTTGTCACTAACGCCAAGGCGAAGCTGTAGTAAAGGTTCATAGGGTCTTTCCGTCTGACCGCGGGAACCCCGCATCTTCACGGGGAATTCAATTTCGCTGAGCCTATGCTGGAGACAGTGGGGAAGTCGTTACGCCATTCGTGCAGGTCGGAACTTACCCGACAAGGAATTTCGCTACCTTAGGACCGTTATAGTTACGGCCGCCGTTTACCGGGGCTTCAATTCGGAGCTTGCACCCCTCCTTTTAACCTTCCGGCACCGGGCAGGCGTCAGACCCTATACGTCGCCTTACGGCTTCGCAGAGCCCTGTGTTTTTGATAAACAGTCGCTACCCCCTGGCCTGTGCCACTCATTCTTGCTTGCGCAAGGTGAGTCACGCTTATCCCGAAGTTACGCGTGCAATTT
>NZ_QFYP01000002.1 GCF_003254505.1 Phenylobacterium hankyongense
CGCGATCCGCGAAGGCGGCCGCACGGTCGGCGCCGGCGTGGTGTCGAAGATCATCGAGTAGGCCTCACCGCCCCTCGCGAACATCAAGCAGGCCGCCGGGACCTCCCCGGCGGCCTTTTTGCTGTCCGGCATGCGGCGGGGGCGGAAGCGAATCGCAAAGCTTGGCCTGAGCGCCGGACGCGGCGGCAAAGTCGCCGGCCGGATTTCAAAATGTTAAGCGAAAGCAACAACTTGTGGGCGTGCGTCTTTCGACAGAACAGAGAAATACCGGATTGCCGCGTCAATTCCCGAGGCGCACAGTCGGACTTGTCCGAACGGGGACAAGGGGCATGTGCCTGAGGGAACAACAATGCGCGTGACATTAGGGAGAGCGGCGATCCTCGCCATGGCGATCGCCGGATGCGTGAGCTGCAGCCAGGGCGCCAGCACCGCCAACGCCGCGGGCGGGGAAGCCCAGGGCGAGACGATCACGGCGGTGGGCTGTCCCACTTCGCCGAAGCCGGGCTGCACGACGATCGCGGCCGAGGGCAAGGCCTATGACATCACCTCCGCCGGCGTGGACCTGTCCCGCGGCGTCGGCGTCTCGCTGACCGGGCGGGCGGCCGGAGCGGTGACGGCCTGCGGCTCGAAGCTGACCGACGTGAAGGTGGACTACCTCACCCTGCAGTGCGGGCCGGTGAAACCCGCGGGATAGCTGCCCTCGCTCTATCTGGCGTCTTGCGCCGCCGACGTCCGCGCCGGCGCAAGACGGTCCAGGCGCGGCTAGCGCCGGACCTCGTCCGACGCCGCCCGGCCTGGGGCCGGCGGCTGCCGCTTGGGCTCGCCCGACGCGGGGTCGGTCATGGTCTTGTCGGAGTTGACCGAGGGCTCCGCACCCCGGGGTTCGGCGGCGGTGCGCGGCGGCCGTCCGGGCTTCTGCTCGTCGTCGCGGTTGTAGCGCTTCTGGATATCTGAATCGGGCATCGGAGGGCCTCGCGGGCTGCGGCGTTCGGCCTTCGGGAACGGCCGGCGCGCCGCTTCGATCCGCCTTGCCGCAGATCGGCGCCCCTGCTAAACGACCCGGCTCCGGCGATGAGCCGCGCGCGCCGGAAGGCCTGACCGCTTTCCGGCGCGCTGTTCATTGTTCGGGGCATTGGCCCCATATGGGCGGTGCGTCTAGGAGTGTAGCTCAGCTGGTAGAGCATCGGTCTCCAAAACCGAGGGCCGGGGGTTCGAGTCCCTCCACTCCTGCCACCATATGAGTACGTGTTAAAGTGAACCGGGGCGCCGCTCGAGGCGACCCAAGAGACGAGTTTAAGAAAGCCGCCATGGCCAGGAAACCGGGTTCGAGCCCGCAAGCGATGAGGAGCCGCGCGGCCAAGACGGCCGCGGCCATGGCCTCGCCTGCGGCGGTCGCTCAGAGCCAGCCGAAAAAGAAGACCAGCGCCGCCCAGTTCTTCCGGGAGGTCCGCGCCGAAGCGCGCAAGATCACCTGGACGACCCGCCGCGAAACCTGGATCACCTCGGTAATGGTGGCGATCATGGTCGTCCTCGCCGCGGCCTTCTTCTCCTTGGTGGACGCCGGTCTCCAGTTCGGCATCTCCCAAATCCTCAAACTGGCCAGCGCCGGGTAATCAGATGTCCGAAGCCGCCCAAACCACCGCACCCGCCAACCCGCGCCACAAGTGGTACATCGTCCACGCCTACTCGAACTTCGAGAAGAAGGTGGCGGAGTCCATCAAGGAGCAGGCCCACGCCCAGGGTCTCGACGAGAACTTCTCCGACATCCTGGTTCCGACCGAGGACGTCGTGGAGATCCGCCGCGGCCGCAAGGTGAACGCCGAGCGCAAGTTCTTCCCGGGCTACGTCCTGGTAAAGATGGAAATGACCGATGAGGCCTACCACCTCATCAAGAACACCCCGAAGGTGACGGGCTTCCTCGGCTCGGGCTCCAAGCCCATGCCGGTCTCCGAGAAGGAAGTCGCCCGCATCATCGGCGCCATCGAAGAGGGTGTGGAGCGGCCGAAGCCGACCATCCAGTTCGAGATCGGCGAACAGGTCAGGGTCACCGACGGTCCGTTCGCGAGCTTCAACGGCTCGGTCGAACAGGTCGACGAGGAACGCGCCCGCCTGCGCGTGACCGTGTCCATCTTCGGACGCGCCACGCCGGTCGAGCTCGAGTACGGGCAGGTGGAGAAGACCTCCTAAGGCTCGGCTTTCGAATTGGACCACGAAGACCACGAAGGACACCGCGGTCTTCCGGCTGAGGTCGAGGCGGCCGGTCGGGTGATTGTCGACTCCGCGATCAAGGTTCACCGAGTGCTCGGGCCCGGGCTGCTGGAGTCGGCTGACGAGCAATGCCTGGCGCATGAACTGCACGCCCGCGGAGTGGGGGTGCGTCGGCAGGTTTCGCTGCCGATCGAGTTCGACGGTCTCCGCCTGGATGCGGGCTATCGTCTAGACCTTGTCGTGGCGGACGCTGTCATCGTCGAGGTGAAGGCGGTTGAGGCGCTCGCGCGCCTCCACGAGGCCCAGATCCTGACATACCTCAAGCCGTCGGGTTTCCGTCTCGGCTATCTGATGAATTTCAACTCGCTCCAGCTACGTCACGGACTTAGGCGCTTCATCCGCTAGCTTCGTGATCTTCGCGGTCTTGGTGGTCGACTGCCGACAAGGCCCTGGTTGTTCCGGAGCCGCTGGCCTGCTAAGAGCGCCGGCTTCGCGCTTGCGCGATTTAAAATCCGTGGGAGGGGGCGGCCACCGTAACCCCGCACCACGGCTCAACAGGTCGGATCGCCGACCACAGAGGAGCAAAGATGGCCAAGAAGATTCTGGGCTATATCAAGCTGCAGGTGCCCGCGGGCTCCGCCACGCCTTCGCCGCCCATCGGGCCGGCGCTCGGCCAGCGCGGCGTCAACATCATGGGCTTCTGCAAGGAGTTCAACGCCCGCACCGAAAAGGAACAGAAGGGCACGCCCCTGCCGACGGTGATCACCGTCTACCAGGACAAGTCGTTCACCTTCGTCACCAAGACCCCGCCGGCCACCTTCTACATCAAGCAGGCGGTGGGCCTGAAGTCGGGCGCCAAGACCACCGGCCGCGAGACGGTCGGCAAGATCACCCGCACCCAGCTGCGCGAGATCGCCGAAAAGAAGATGAAGGACCTCAACGCCAACGACGTCGAGGCTGCATCGCGCATCATCGAGGGCTCTGCCCGTTCGATGGGCCTCGAGATCGTGGAGCGCTAGGGTCATGAGCAAGCAAACCAAGCGCATCAAGGCCTGGACCGGCGACCGCCTGGCCGCCCATCCGCTCGAAGACGCCGTCAAGCTGGTGAAGGCCAACGCCACCGCCAAGTTCGACGAGAGCGTCGAGATCGCCGTCAACCTGGGCGTCGACCCGCGTCACGCCGACCAGCAGGTCCGCGGTGTGGTCAACCTGCCGTCCGGCACCGGTCGCGACGTCCGCGTCGCCGTCATCGCCAAGGACGCCAAGGCCGCCGAGGCCGAAGCGGCCGGGGCGGACATCGTCGGCGCCGAAGAGCTGGTGGAACGCATCCAGGGCGGCTTCATGGACTTCGACCGGGTGATCGCCACCCCCGACATGATGGCCCTCGTCGGCCGTCTGGGTAAGGTGCTGGGCCCGCGCGGCCTGATGCCGAACCCGCGGGTCGGCACGGTGACGCCCAACGTCGCCCAGGCCGTGAAGGACGCCAAGGGCGGGGCCATCGAGTTCCGCACCGAGAAGACCGGCATCATCCACGCCGGCATCGGCAAGGCGAGCTTCACCGAAGAAGCGCTGCTGGCCAACGTCCGGGCGCTGGTGGAGGCGCTCAACCGCGCCAAGCCGAGCGGCGCCAAGGGCACCTACATCAAGAAGATCAGCCTCTCCTCGACCATGGGGCCGGGCTTCAAGGTGGACGCCGGCGCCTTCGGGGCCCCGGTCTAAGCGATTGAGTTTGAAGGCGCGCTCGTGTAAACGGCGCGCCTTCTAGTATTTCGCCGCTCCTCACGGAGGGCGAGGGCAGGGCGCAGTCCATCGCGCCCTGGTCCTGTCCAAGAACTGCGTAGCCGCGGGGGTCACCCGGGGCCGGAACGCGAGGAAGAGCCCTTCCTCGGCCGCAGGGAGACGGGAAGATGAGGTTTCCGGCCATCCGACCAGGATGGGCGCGAGGCTGCGGCTTCTCTTCGGACAGGTTGACTATCCGGCGTGCGCACTTTCGCGCGCGTCGAACCTGAGTATGGAGACCGCAATGGACCGCGCTCAAAAGCAGGTCGCCATCGAGACGCTGAAAAGCGATTTCGCCGGCGCCGGCGCCGTGGTCGTGACCCACTACATGGGTCTGACCGTTGCGGAAATGACCGATCTGCGGGGTCGTCTTCGTCAAGAAGGCGCCCAGCTGAAGGTGGTGAAGAACACCCTGGCCACGAAGGCTCTGAACGGTTCGATCGGCGAAGCGGGCGACACCCTCTTCAAGGGTCCTGTCGCCATCGCCTTCGCGTCCGACCCGGTGTCCGCCGCCAAGGTCGCCACCCAGTACGCCAAGGACAATGACAAGTTCACGGTCATTGGCGGCTTCATGGGTGAACAGGTGCTGGACAAGGCCTCGGTGACGGCTCTCGCGAGCCTGCCGTCGCTCGACCAGCTCCGCGCCAAGCTCATCGGCCTCATCCAGGCGCCCGCGACCAAGATCGCTGGCGTGCTGCAGGCGCCGGCGGCTCAGCTGGCGCGCGTCATGGCGGCCTACGCCGCCAAAGACGCCGCCTGATCGTCATCTTCCCCGACAACACCCTCATCCAAAGGATCAATCCACATGGCTAACCTGCAACAACTGGTGGAAGACCTCTCCACCCTGACCGTCCTGGAAGCTTCGGAGCTCTCCAAGCTGCTCGAAGAAAAGTGGGGCGTCTCCGCGGCGGCTCCGGTCGCGGTGGCCGCGGCTCCGGGCGCCGGCGGCGCGGCTCCGGCCGAAGCGGCCGAAGAGCAAACCGAGTTCACCGTCATCCTGACCGGCGGCGGCGACAAGAAGATCAACGTGATCAAGGAAGTCCGCTCGGTGCGTCCGGACCTCGGCCTGAAGGAAGCCAAGGACCTCGTCGAAGGCGCTCCGCAGCCGGTGAAGGAAAACGTCTCCAAGCAGGAAGCGGAAGAGATCAAGAAGAAGCTCGAAGAAGCCGGCGCCTCCGTCCAGGTCAAGTAATCTGGCGGCGCGGGTACGCGCTTCAAGCGATCGAAAGGGCCGGGAGAGATCCCGGCCCTTTTTTCGTGCCGCCGCGCATTTGGGCCGGGAACTTCGCTCTCGGCCCGCTGGTTTGGGGGTGCGCGACCAGCGTAGACTATCGGAAGCTAGCACCGTCCCCGGGCCCAAACCCGGGGACTCCAAACGAGGCGGCGCGGACACTCCATTCCGCGCCGCCTTATTTTCTTGCGCGATTTCTCGCGCGAGGGGCTTCCCTTCGGCCGGCAAAAGGCCTATTTCCGCTGCTTCGCGAAATTTCCGATTCCGAAACGCGGTTCTTCGCGCGTGCAATCTCCGAGGCATGGTCCGTCGCCCTCAGACCATGCGAGGGAGCGTCCCTGACGATACAGGGACTTTCCAGCGTCCGGCTCCTCCACGGAGGAGAGCCGAGGGTGGACGCAGGATGAAAATTTCGACGCCGGGAGTCCGTTCCCGGCCGTCTTCAAGGGACAAAAATGGCGCAATCCTTCACCGGTAAGAAGCGGATCCGGAAGTCTTTCGGCCGCATCCCTGAAGCCGTGCAGATGCCGAACCTGATCGAGGTTCAGCGCTCCTCCTACGAACAGTTCCTGCAACGCGAGACCCGCTCCGGCGAGCGTCGCGACGAGGGGATCGAGGCGGTCTTCAAGTCCGTCTTCCCGATCAAGGACTTCAACGAGCGCGCCGTGCTCGAGTACGTCTCGTACGAGTTCGAAGAGCCGAAGTACGACGTCGAGGAATGCGTCCAGCGCGACATGACCTACGCCGCGCCGCTGAAGGTCAAGCTGCGCCTGATCGTGTTCGAGACCGACGAAGAGACCGGCGCCCGCTCCGTCAAGGACATCAAGGAGCAGGACGTCTACATGGGCGACATCCCGCTCATGACCGAGAAGGGCACCTTCATCGTCAACGGCACGCAGCGGGTCATCGTCTCGCAGATGCACCGTTCGCCGGGCGTGTTCTTCGACCACGACAAGGGCAAGACGCACGCCTCGGGCAAGCTGTTGTTCGCCGCCCGCGTGATCCCCTACCGCGGCTCCTGGCTCGACTTCGAGTTCGACGCCAAGGACATCATCTACGTCCGCATCGACCGCCGCCGTAAGCTGCCGGCCACCACCTTCCTGATGGCGCTGGGCATGGACGGGGAGGAGATCCTCTCCACCTTCTACGAGACCCTGTCCTACGAGAAGCGTGAAGGCGGCTGGGCCACGGCCTACAAGCCGGACCGCTGGCGTGGGGTGAAGCCGGAATTCCCGCTGATCGACGCCGACACCGGCGAAGAGATCGCGCCCGCCGGCACCAAGATCTCCGCCCGTAACGCCAAGAAGTTCGCCGACGCGGGTCTCAAGACCCTGCTGCTGGCCCCCGAGGCGCTGACCGGCAAGTACCTGGCCGGCGACCTGGTGAACCCGGAAACCGGCGAGATCTACGCCGAAGCCGGCGACGAACTCGACCCGACGCTGCTGGCGTCGCTGGAAGAGCAGGGCTTCTCGACCCTGGCCGTCCTCGACATCGACGACGTCACCGTGGGCGCCTACATCCGCAACACCCTGCGGGTGGACAAGAACACCGCCCGCGAGGACGCGCTGTTCGACGTCTACCGGGTCATGCGTCCGGGCGAGCCGCCGACGGTCGAGGCCGCCGAGGCGATGTTCAAGAGCCTGTTCTTCGATTCCGAGCGCTACGACCTGTCCTCGGTCGGCCGCGTGAAGATGAACATGCGCCTGGAGCTCGACTGCCCCGACGACGTGCGGATCCTGCGCAAGGAAGACGTGCTGGCGGTGCTCAAGACCCTGGTGGGCCTGCGCGACGGCCGCGGCGAGATCGACGACATCGACAACCTCGGCAACCGCCGGGTCCGCTCGGTGGGCGAGCTGCTGGAGAACCAGTACCGCGTCGGCCTGCTGCGCATGGAACGCGCCATCAAGGAGCGCATGAGCTCGGTCGATATCGACACGGTCATGCCGCACGACCTGATCAACGCCAAGCCGGCGGCGGCGGCGGTGCGGGAGTTCTTCGGCTCCTCGCAGCTCTCGCAGTTCATGGACCAGACCAACCCGCTGTCGGAAATCACCCACAAGCGCCGCCTCTCGGCGCTTGGCCCGGGCGGTCTGACCCGCGAGCGGGCGGGCTTCGAGGTCCGCGACGTGCACCCGACCCACTACGGCCGGATCTGCCCCATCGAGACACCGGAAGGCCCGAACATCGGCCTGATCAACTCGCTCGCCACCCACGCGGTGGTGAACAAGTACGGCTTCATCGAGACGCCCTACCGGCGGATCAAGGACGGCCAGGCCACCGAGGAGGTGGTCTACATGTCGGCGATGGAAGAGGCCAAGCACGTCATCGCGCAGGCCAACATCAAGCTCGACAAGGGCTCGATCGTCGAGGACCTGGTCCCCGGCCGGATCAACGGCGAACCCTCGCTGCTGCCGCGCGCCGACGTCGACCTGATGGACGTGTCGCCCAAGCAGGTGGTGTCCGTAGCCGCTTCGCTGATCCCGTTCCTGGAAAACGATGACGCCAACCGCGCCCTGATGGGCTCGAACATGCAGAAGCAGGCCGTGCCGCTCATCCAGTCGGATGCGCCGCTGGTCGGCACCGGCATGGAGGCGATCGTCGCCGTCGACTCCGGCGCCGTGGTCGTCGCCCGCCGCTCCGGCGTGGTCGAGCAGATCGACGGCACCCGGATCGTGGTCCGGGCGACGGAAGAGACCGACCCCACCAAGCCGGGCGTCGACATTTACCGCCTGCAGAAGTTCCAGCGCTCCAACACCTCGACCTGCATCAACCAGCGTCCGCTGGTGCGGGTGGGCGATCGGATCGCGGCCGGCGACGTCATCGCCGACGGCCCGTCCACGGAGCTCGGCGAACTGGCCCTGGGCCGCAACACCCTCGTCGCGTTCATGCCGTGGAACGGCTACAACTTCGAGGACTCCATCCTGATCTCCGAGCGCATCGTGCGCGATGACGTCTTCACCTCGATCCACATCGAGGAGTTCGAGGTCATGGCCCGCGACACCAAGCTCGGCCCGGAAGAGATCACCCGCGACATCCCCAACGTCGGCGAGGAAGCGCTCCGCAACCTCGACGAAGCGGGCATCGTGGCGATCGGCGCCGAGGTCCTGCCGGGCGACATCCTGGTGGGCAAGGTCACCCCGAAGGGCGAAAGCCCGATGACGCCGGAAGAAAAGCTCCTGCGCGCCATCTTCGGCGAGAAGGCCTCCGACGTCCGCGACACCTCGCTGCGGCTGCCGCCCGGCGTGGCCGGCACGATCGTCGAGGTCCGCGTGTTCAACCGGCACGGCGTCGACAAGGACGAACG
Organism: Phenylobacterium hankyongense; assembly: GCF_003254505.1. NCBI lineage: Bacteria > Pseudomonadati > Pseudomonadota > Alphaproteobacteria > Caulobacterales > Caulobacteraceae > Phenylobacterium > Phenylobacterium hankyongense. Next base: position 8,523 of record NZ_QFYP01000002.1, read on the forward strand.
CGCCCTGGCCATCGAACGGGCGGAAATCGACCGCCTGGGCAAGGACCGCGACGACGAGTTCGCGATCCTGAACCGCAACATGACCTCGCGCCTGCGCCAGCTGCTGGTGGGCAAGAACGCCGTCTCCGGTCCGAAGGGCCTGGGCCGCGGCGAGATCGCCGCCGACAAGCTGGAAGAGATCGCGCCGGGCCTGTGGTGGCAGATCGCCCTCGACGACGAGAAGACCATGGCCGAGCTGGAGGCCATGCGCCGCCAGTTCGACGAGGCCCGCAAGCGGCTCGACCGCCGCTTCGAGGACAAGGTCGACAAGCTGCAGCGCGGGGACGAACTGCCCCCGGGCGTGATGAAGATGGTCAAGGTGTTCGTGGCGGTGAAGCGCAAGCTGCAGCCGGGCGACAAGATGGCCGGCCGTCACGGCAACAAGGGCGTCATCTCCAAGATCCTGCCGATCGAGGACATGCCGTACCTGGAAGACGGCACCTCGGTGGACATCGTGCTGAACCCGCTGGGCGTGCCCTCGCGCATGAACGTCGGCCAGATCTTCGAGACCCACCTCGGCTGGGCCTCCGCGGGCCTGGGCAAGCAGGTCGCGAAGCTGATGGAGGACTGGCAGAACGGCGGGCAGCGCAAGGCGCTGGTCGACTACCTGCAGGGAACCTACGGCCCCGAAGAAGAACTGCCGGAAAGCGACGAGGAGCTGCTCGAGCTCGCCCGGAACCTGTCGAAGGGCATCCCCTTCGCCACCCCGGTGTTCGACGGCGCCCACATCGACGACATCGAGAACCTGCTGGAGAAGGCGGGCCTCGCGCGGTCGGGTCAGTCGTACCTGTATGACGGCCAGTCGGGCGAGCGCTTCAAGCGCCCGGTCACGGTCGGCTACATCTACATGCTGAAGCTGCACCACCTGGTGGACGACAAGATCCACGCCCGCTCGATCGGCCCCTACAGCCTGGTCACCCAGCAGCCGCTGGGCGGCAAGGCCCAGTTCGGCGGACAGCGGTTCGGGGAAATGGAGGTCTGGGCCCTCGAAGCCTACGGCGCCGCCTACACCCTGCAGGAGATGCTGACGGTGAAGTCGGACGACGTGGCCGGACGGACCAAGGTCTACGAGTCCATCGTCCGCGGCGACGACACCTTCGAAGCCGGCATCCCGGAAAGCTTCAACGTGCTGGTCAAGGAGATGCGCTCCCTGGGCCTGAACGTGGAGCTGGAGAACAGCTGACGGACGCCTTGCCCTCCCTCGTGATCGGGGGAGGGCGCTCCGCTCCGTCCTGCTTTGAAATTTTCGCGGGGACCGCCCCGCAGAAGGAACCAAGATGAACCAGGAAGTCCTGAACATCTTCAATCCGGTCCAGGCCGCTCCGACCTTCGACCAGATCCGTATCGCGCTCGCTTCGCCGGAGAAGATCCGGTCGTGGTCGTTCGGCGAGATCAAGAAGCCCGAGACGATCAACTACCGCACGTTCAAGCCGGAACGTGACGGCCTGTTCTGCGCCCGCATCTTCGGTCCGACCAAGGACTACGAGTGCCTGTGCGGCAAGTACAAGCGCATGAAGTACAAGGGCATCATCTGCGAGAAGTGCGGCGTCGAGGTCACTCTCGCACGCGTCCGGCGCGAGCGGATGGGCCACATCGAGCTGGCTTCGCCGGTCGCCCACATCTGGTTCCTGAAGAGCCTGCCCTCGCGCATCGCGCTGATGCTCGACATGGCGCTGAAGGACATCGAGCGCGTGCTCTACTTCGAGCACTACATCGTCACCGAGCCGGGCCTGACCCCGCTGAAGCAGCACCAGCTGCTGTCGGAAGACGACTACATGCGCTTCCAGGACGAGTTCGGCGACGACAGCTTCACCGCCGAGATCGGCGCCGAGGCGGTCCAGGGCCTCCTGAAGGCGCTCGACCTCAACAAAGAAGCCGACAAGCTCCGCGAAGAGCTGGTCACCACCACCTCCGAGATGAAGCTCAAGAAGGCGTCCAAGCGCCTGAAGCTGATGGAAAGCTTCCTCGAGAGCGGCAACAAGCCGGAGTGGATGATCCTGACGGTCGTGCCGGTGATCCCGCCGGAACTGCGCCCGCTGGTGCCGCTGGACGGCGGCCGCTTCGCGACCTCCGACCTGAACGACCTCTATCGCCGGGTCATCAACCGCAACAACCGCCTGAAGCGGCTGATCGAGCTGCGCGCGCCGGACATCATCATCCGCAACGAAAAGCGGATGCTGCAGGAAGCCGTCGACGCCCTGTTCGACAACGGCCGTCGCGGCCGGGTCATCACCGGCGCCAACAAGCGGCCGCTGAAGTCGCTGGCCGACATGCTGAAGGGCAAGCAGGGCCGGTTCCGCCAGAACCTGCTCGGCAAGCGCGTCGACTACTCGGGCCGCTCGGTCATCGTGGTCGGTCCTGAGCTGAAGCTGCACGAGTGCGGCCTGCCGAAGAAGATGGCGCTCGAGTTGTTCAAGCCGTTCATCTACGCGCGGCTGGACGCCAAGGGCCTGTCGGGCACCGTCAAGCAGTCCAAGCGCATGGTGGAGCGTGAGCAGCCGGCGGTCTGGGACATCCTCGACGAGGTGATCCGCGAGCACCCGGTGCTGCTGAACCGGGCCCCGACCCTGCACCGCCTCGGCATCCAGGCCTTTGAGCCCAAGCTGATCGAAGGCAAGGCGATCCAGCTGCACCCGCTGGTCTGCGCGGCCTTCAACGCCGACTTCGACGGCGACCAGATGGCCGTCCACGTGCCGCTCTCGCTGGAAGCCCAGCTGGAAGCGCGCGTGCTGATGATGTCGACGAACAACATCCTGTCGCCCGCCAACGGCCGGCCGATCATCGTGCCGTCGCAGGATATCGTGCTGGGCCTCTACTACCTGTCGCTGCTCCGCGACGGGGAGCCGGGCGAAGGCAAGGCGTTCTCCGACCTGGCCGAGATCGAGCAGGCGCTGGACGCCGGCGTCGTGACCCTGCACTCCAAGGTCCGCGCCCGCCACAGCGAGATGGACGCCGACGGCAACCTGGTCCGCAAGGTCATCGAAACCTCGCCGGGCCGGATGAAGATCGCGGCGCTGTTCCCGCACCACCCGGCCGTGGGTCACCGCCTTCTTGAGAAGAACCTGACCAAGAAGGAAATCGGCAACCTGATCGACACCGTCTATCGGCACTGCGGTCAGAAGGCGACGGTCATCTTCGCCGACCAGATCATGGGGCTGGGCTTCCGCGAGGCGGCCAAGGCGGGCATCTCGTTCGGCAAGGACGACATCGTGATCCCGGCCCGCAAGGCGCCGATCGTCGCCGAGACCCGCAAGCTGGTCGAAGAGTACGAGCAGCAGTACGCCGACGGCCTGATCACCAAGGGCGAGAAGTACAACAAGGTGGTCGACGCCTGGGCGAAGGCCACCGACCGCGTCGCCGACGAGATGATGGCCGAGGTCTCCACCGCGGAGAAGGACGCCAGCGGCCGTGAAGGCGAGATCAACTCGATCTTCATGATGTCGAACTCCGGCGCCCGGGGTTCGCAGGCCCAGATGAAGCAGCTCGGCGGGATGCGCGGCCTGATGGCCAAGCCGTCCGGCGAGATCATCGAGACGCCGATCATCTCGAACTTCAAGGAAGGCCTGACCGTCCAGGAGTACTTCAACTCCACCCACGGCGCCCGTAAGGGCCTGGCCGACACCGCGCTGAAGACCGCCAACTCCGGCTATCTGACGCGTCGTCTCGTCGACGTGGCGCAGGACTGCATCATCGTCGAGGAAGACTGCGGCACCACGCGGGGCATCACCCTGCGCGCCGTGGTCGAAGGCGGCGACGTGCTGGTCTCGCTGGGGCTGCGCATCCTGGGTCGCTTCGCGGCCGAGGACATCCGCGATCCGGGCAGCAACGAAGTCATCGTGCCGGCCGACACCTACCTCGACGAGAACATGGTCGACGTGGTGGAGAACGCCGCCGTGCAGTCGGTGAAGATCCGCTCGGTGCTGACCTGCGAAGCCAAGGTCGGCGTGTGCGGCGCCTGCTACGGCCGCGACCTGGCGCGCGGCACGCCGGTGAACATCGGCGAGGCCGTGGGCGTCATCGCCGCCCAGTCGATCGGCGAGCCCGGCACCCAGCTGACCATGCGGACCTTCCACATCGGCGGCACCGCCCAGGTGGCCGAGCAGTCGTTCTTCGAAAGCGGCAACGACGGCGTGGTGAAGATCAGCGGCGGCAACACCGTCGTGAACGCCGACGGTCACCTGATCGGCATGAGCCGCAACCTGGCCCTGACCGTCATGGTCGATGGCAAGGAACGCGAAGCCTACAAGCCGCCCTACGGCGCGCGCCTGCGCGTCAAGGACGGCGAGAAGGTCAAGCGCGGCCAGCGCCTGGCCGAATGGGACCCGTACACCACCCCGATCATCACCGAAGTCGGCGGCCGGGTGCGGTTCGAGGACCTGGTGGAGAACATGTCGGTCCGCGAGGAAGCCGACGAAGCCACCGGCATCTCCAACCGCGTGGTCATCGACTGGCGCGCCTCCACCAAGGGCTCGGACCTGCGTCCGGCCATGGCGGTGATCGGCGCCGACGGGTCCTACATGCGGATCTCCAACGGCGGCGAAGCGCGCTACCTGCTGCCGGTGGGCGCGGTTCTGTCGCTGGGCGACGGCGACGAGGTGAAGCCGGGCGAGGTCATGGCCCGGATCCCCACCGAAAGCGCCAAGACCCGGGACATCACCGGCGGTCTGCCGCGGGTGGCCGAGCTCTTCGAAGCCCGCCGTCCGAAGGACTGCGCGGTGATCGCCGAGATGGACGGCCGCGTCGAGTTCGGTCGGGACTACAAGAACAAGCGCCGCATCAAGATCACGCCTGAGGACGGCGGCGAGGCGGTCGAGTTCCTGATCCCGAAGGGCAAGCACATCGCGGTCCACGACGGGGACATCATCCGCAAGGGCGAGTACCTGATCGACGGCAACCCGGATCCGCACGACATCCTGCGGATTCAGGGCATCGAAGCGCTGGCCGAGTTCCTGGTGAATGAGATCCAGGAGGTCTACCGACTGCAGGGCGTGCCGATCAACGACAAGCACATCGAGACGATCGTGCGCCAGATGCTGCAGAAGCTCGAGATCCTCGAGCCCGGCGACACGGGCATGCTGAAAGGCGACCACCTCGACAAGTCCGAGGTGGAGGAGGAGAACGCCAAGGCGGAGGCCCGTGGCGGCCGTCCGGCGCTCACCCAGCCTGTGCTGCTCGGCATCACCAAGGCGTCCCTGCAGACCCGCAGCTTCATCTCCGCGGCCTCCTTCCAGGAGACCACGCGGGTGCTCACCGAGGCTTCGGTGCAGGGCAAGATCGACACCCTCGAAGGGCTGAAGGAGAACGTGATCGTGGGCCGCCTTATCCCGGCGGGCACGGGCTCGTACCTCCGCAACCTGCAGCGCATCGCCGCCAAGCGCGACGAGGCCCTGACGGCCAGCCGCGAGGAGGCCATGGAGCCGCTGCCGGAAGCGATTGCCGACGCCGCCGAAGCGGAGCGGGTGGAGTCCTAGGCTCCCCCGCACCCAAACTCTCCAGTACCAAGTCACGCGTAACGAGCGGCCCGGGAGCGATCCCGGGCCGTTTCGTTTGGAACCTATGGCGGCAGGCGGTCCAGCTTCGGCGCGGCGCGCTTGCTGGACGGGAAGCTCTGCGGCCCCAGGGCGCTGGCGCCCGCGCCGCTCTGGTAGGGTTCGCCGTCGTAGTCGGACGGCGCGGGCAAGGTGGTCGCCCCCGCCGCCGGGCGATCCATGGCGGTCTTGCGGGTGTCCTTGTCGGCGGCGGCCTTGTCGAAGGCAGCGCGCTTGTCGCGCGACAGCCCCGCGCCCGGCGGCAGGAACGGGGCGTCGCGCGCGCCGCGGCCCAGGGTCTCCAGGCACCGCTCGCGCTCGCTCTGGCTCAGGCCGGCCATCTGCGCTTCGGTGCAGCCGAAGGTCGTGCGCAGGGCCGAGCGGACGCTCTCCGGCGGCGCGGGCGGCGGCGGCGTGAGGGTGGGACCCGAGGTCTTGGGCGCCGCCGCGGAGTCCTCAGGCTTGGCCGGCGCGACTACCAGCGGCGGCAGGGGCAGGGCGGGCGGCAGGTTGCGCTGCGGACGGCGATGGAGCTGGATCGGCGCCGGCCGCGTGCCGGTCCCGGCCGCCGCCGGCGGCACGCGCGGCATGATGAGGATCGGGATCACCGGCTCGGGCGGGCCCCCGACCTCCGGCGGCACGCGCAGCATCGGCGCCTGCAGCGCAAGCACCGTGAGCAAGACGAGATGGGCGGCGGCCGAGGCGGCTAACGCGCTGATCGTCCGGCGGCGGCTCGCCGTCTGCATTCGCGCTTACGTTCCTCTCCAGCTTGGGTGTAACGAGCGGCGTTCCCGCGGCGATTTCGTGGCGAACCCGCACCCCCTTCTTGCGGCGCCCCGGCGCGCGCCGCAAACGTTGACGCCCGGCCGCTTCCCGACTATGTAGCGCGCTCTTTCGAGGCCGGGATTCTTCCCTGTCCCGTTTGAACGTCTCCCGCCGGAACGCAAGAGCAAGGCGTGCCGGCGAGTTTTTGCGTTCGACGGGCGGTTTCGGAACCAGACGATAACAAGAACCCCCACAGAGGCGCCCCGGCCCAACGGCACACGCCTCCACGCAGCAGAGATTAGATGCCGACAGTCAACCAGCTCATCCGCAAACCGCGCCACGACAAGCCCTCCCGGAACAAGGTTCCCGCCCTGAAGGGTTGCCCGCAGCGCCGCGGCGTCTGCACCCGGGTCTACACGACCACGCCGAAGAAGCCGAACTCGGCTCTGCGGAAGGTCGCCAAGGTCCGTCTGACCACCGGCATCGAAGCGGTGTGCTACATCCCGGGCGAAGGCCACAACCTGCAGGAGCACTCGGTGGTGCTGATCCGCGGCGGCCGCGTGAAGGACCTTCCGGGCGTCCGCTACCACATCCTGCGCGGCGTGCTCGACACCCAAGGGGTGAAGGACCGCAGGCAGCGCCGTTCGCTCTATGGCGCCAAGCGTCCGAAGTAAGGAAGAAGAAGCATGTCCCGCCGCCGTCGCGCCGAGAAACGCGAAGTCCTTCCCGATCCGAAGTTCGGGGACCTCGTCGTCACCAAGTTCATGAACTACGTGATGTACGAAGGTAAGAAAGCCGTCGCCGAGAACATCCTCTACGGCGCCTTCGATATCCTCGAGGCCAAGCGCAAGGACCAGGGTCCCCTGGAGACCTTCCACTCGGCCCTGGAAAACGTTTCGCCCGCCATCGAGGTCAAGTCCCGCCGGGTCGGCGGCGCGACCTACCAGGTGCCCATGGAAGTCCGTCCGGACCGCCGCCGCGCGCTCGCCATCCGCTGGATCGTGACCGCCGCGCGCAACCGGGGCGAAAACACCATGACCGAGAAGCTGGCGGGCGAACTGCTCGACGCCTCCTCGAACCGCGGCGCCGCGGTGAAGAAGCGCGAAGACACCCATAAGATGGCGGAAGCCAACCGGGCGTTCTCGCACTACCGCTGGTAACACCCTATATCCTGAGCTTCCCGGCGCGGGCGGTTTGAGCTAAACCGCCCGCGCCGTTCGTTCAGCCCCCTACGAACAGCCCTTTTCTCAGAGCTATCCGCTATGCCCCGCATCCACAAAATCGAAGACTACCGCAACTTCGGAATCATGGCGCACATCGACGCCGGGAAGACGACGACGACGGAGCGGATTCTCTATTACACCGGCAAGAGCCACAAGATCGGTGAAGTCCACGATGGCGCCGCCACCATGGACTGGATGGAGCAGGAGCAGGAGCGCGGCATCACCATCACGTCGGCCGCGACGACCGCCTACTGGCAGGAAAAGCGCCTCAACATCATCGACACCCCCGGGCACGTGGACTTCACCATCGAGGTGGAACGTTCGCTGCGGGTGCTCGACGGCGCGGTCACCGTGCTGGACGGCAACGCCGGCGTCGAGCCGCAGACCGAGACCGTCTGGCGTCAGGCCGACAAGTACAAGGTTCCGCGGATCGTCTTCGTCAACAAGATGGACAAGCTGGGCGCCGACTTCGACAAGTCGGTGGAGAGCATCCGCGACCGCCTGGGCGCGAAGGCCGTTCCCATCCAGCTGCCGATCGGCTCGGAGACCTCGCTGAAGGGCCTCGTGGACCTCGTCCGCATGAAGGCCGTGGTCTGGGAAAACGACGGCCTGGGCGCGAACTACCACGACGAAGAAATCCCGGCCGACATGAAGGAAAAGGCGGAAGCCGCCCGCCACTACATGATCGAGAATTCCGTCGAGCTCGATGACGAGGCGATGGAAGCCTACCTCTCCGGCGAAGAGCCGTCGGAAGCGGTGATCAAGAAGTGCATCCGCAAGGCGGTGCTGACCGGCGCCTTCTATCCGATCCTCTGCGGCTCGGCCTTCAAGAACAAGGGCGTGCAGCCGCTGCTGGACGCCGTCGTCGACTACCTGCCGTCGCCGGTGGACATCCCGCCGACCCAGGGCATCGACTTCCGCACCGAAGAGCCGGTGGTCCGCAAGGCCTCCGACGAGGAGCCGCTGTCGGTCCTGGCGTTCAAGATCATGGACGACCCGTTCGTCGGCTCGCTGACCTTCTGCCGCATCTACTCGGGCAAGCTCGAGACCGGCATGGGCCTGCTGAACTCCACCCGCGACCGCAAGGAACGCGTCGGCCGCATGCTGCTGATGCACTCCAACAACCGCGAGGACATCAAGGAAGCCTTCGCCGGCGACATCGTCGCCCTGGCGGGCCTGAAGGACACGCGGACCGGCGACACCCTGTGCGACCCCTCGAAGTCGCCGGTGATCCTGGAGCGCATGGAATTCCCGGCGCCGGTCATCGAGATCGCCGTCGAGCCGAAGTCGAAGGCCGACCAGGAGAAGCTGGGCGTCGCCCTGGCCAAGCTGGCGGCGGAGGATCCGTCCTTCACGGTCTCCACCGACCACGAGTCCGGCCAGACCATCCTCAAGGGGATGGGCGAGCTGCACCTGGACATCAAGATCGACATCCTGAAGCGCACCTACAAGGTGGAAGCCAACATCGGCGCGCCGCAGGTGGCCTACCGCGAGAGCCTCGGCAAGCGCGCCGAGATCGACTACACGCACAAGAAGCAGACCGGCGGCACGGGCCAGTTCGCCCGCATCAAGCTGGTGTTCGAACCCGGCGAGCCGGGCTCGGGCTTCGTGTTCGAAAGCTCGGTGGTCGGCGGCTCGGTGCCGAAGGAATTCATCCCCGGCGTCCAGAAGGGCCTGGAGTCCTCGAAGGAAAACGGCCTGCTGGCCGGCTTCCCGCTGATCGACTTCAAGGCGACCCTGATCGACGGCGCCTACCACGACGTCGACTCCTCGGTGCTGGCCTTCGAGATCGCCGCCCGCGCGGCCTTCAAGGAGCTGCGCGAGAAGGGCGCTCCGAAGCTGCTCGAGCCGATCATGGCCGTCGAGGTGGTGACCCCGGAAGAGTACCTGGGCTCGGTCATCGGCGACCTGAACGGCCGCCGCGGTCAGATCCAGGGCCAGGACGTGCGCGGCAACGCCATCGTCATCAACGCCTTCGTGCCGCTGGCGAACATGTTCGGCTATGTGAACAACCTGCGGGGCATGTCACAAGGCCGGGCGCAGTTCACGATGCAGTACGACCACTACGATCCGGTGCCGCAAGCCGTCGCCGACGAAGTGATCAAGAAGTACGCCTAATTCCAACCCTAGTTTAGAGGACAGGCCCGGACAGGGCTGGAGCTTGAAATGGCCAAGGAAAAGTTCGAACGCAACAAGCCGCACTGCAACATCGGCACGATTGGTCACGTTGACCACGGCAAGACGACGCTGACGGCGGCGATCACGATGACGCTGGCGAAGGCGGGCGGTGCGA
>NZ_QFYP01000003.1 GCF_003254505.1 Phenylobacterium hankyongense
TTTTGAAAGAGAATTTATGGGTTTATATAGTAGCCGAAGCTGAGAAAATTCTCACCAACAAAAAAGAGATATATGATGGCATTACACAGCTCATATGTTGGGAATCGGCTAAAGACGACGGAAAGAAGGGGAAAGAGAGAGCAACAACACAGGCGCACGGGGAAAGCTTGTAGAAAGATCGGAAGGGGGTGCGATGGCCCCCAGCTAGACCGCTGGCTTAGGCTCCTGCGGGCTTGGCTGCAATGAAGCTGATGCACTGCACTTGGCGCTTGTTGTCGAAGCCGATGATCCTGACAAAGTACTCGGGGTAGGCCTTCTTGACCTCCTCCACCTCAGCGATCACCTGGGCGGAATCGGTGCAGCCGAACATGGGCAGCTTCCACATGGTCCAGTAGCGTCCATCGTAGTACCCAGGAGAGCTGTGGTACTCACGGTACACGAATCCTTCCTTGGAGAACTCGATGCAGGGAACCCATCCGTTGCGGATGAGGTAGTCGACCTCCTTGGAGAGGGCCTCGGTGCTGAGAGGAGGGAGGTAGGAGAGGGTCTCGAACTTCTTCAAGCCTTCCGGGGGCCACACCTGCATGCAGCGGACCTTGCCGCCGTTGCTGGGGAGGGCCGACATGTCAGCGTTCTTGCGGGTGACCGGGAAGGCGGCGGAGGATCGGAGCCCGTTGAAGGGCGCCACCATGTTCGTCTGGGCTGGGCTGGCGCGGGCCACTGCGGCGCTGGAGACCATCATCGAAGAGGCCATGATGACCCTTCTTCTCCTCCTCTCTTCCTCTTCCTCTTCCAATTGATGGCCGGATCCTAG
>NZ_QFYP01000004.1 GCF_003254505.1 Phenylobacterium hankyongense
AAAAATCTTATGTTGCAGCTCTTCAGGATTTTACAGGATCAGAGCGGAGGAAGGAAAGCGGAACAGTACATAGGAAGGGATACGGAAAAAGCAGGTAGAAAGCTCAGAAGGGGGTGCGATGGCCCCCAGCTGGACCGCTGGCTTAGGCCCCTGCGGGCTTGGCTGCAATGAAACTGATGCACTGCACTTGGCGCTTGTTGTCGAAGCCGATGATCCTGACAAAGTACTCGGGGTAGGCCTTCTTGACCTCCTCCACCTCGGCGATCACCTGGGCGGAGTCGGTGCAGCCGAACATGGGCAGCTTCCACATGGTCCAGTAGCGGCCATCGTAGTACCCAGGAGAGCTGTGGTACTCACGGTACACGAATCCTTCCTTGGAGAACTCGATGCAGGGAACCCAGCCATTGCGGATGAGGTAGTCGACCTCCTTGGAGAGGGCCTCGGTGGAGAGAGGAGGGAGGTAGGAGAGGGTCTCGAACTTCTTCAAGCCCTCCGGGGGCCAGACCTGCATGCAGCTGACCTTGCCGCCGTTGCTGGGGAGGGTCGACAAGTTGGCGTTCTTGCGGGTAGCCGGGAACGCGGCGGAGGATCGGAGCCCGTTGAAAGGCGCCACCATGTTTGCCTGGGCCGGGCTGGCGCAGGCCACTGCGGCGCTGGAGACCATCATCGAAGAGGCCATGATGACCCTTACTTCTCGTTCTCTCTTCCTCTTCCTCTTTCCAACTGATG
>NZ_QFYP01000005.1 GCF_003254505.1 Phenylobacterium hankyongense
GCTGTGCCGCCTTTCCGTAGAAGGTCCCGGTCGCCAAGGCGTCGGCGTTGGCATCGCCGAGCGCCGCCTCGCTGAGGTACTTGTCGGCGAGCTGCACTCTCTTGACGTTCTCCTGCTCCTTGACGAGCATGTTACCGTACTCGAGGAGCGTCTCCAAGGTCATGGTGGGTTTCTCGAAGGTCGGGGGCCCATCCCTGGAGTTCACCAGCTTCTTCCCGACGTTGTCGAGCCCGGTCTCCACGATCCACTTCCTGACCTCGTCATCGTACACCCGCGCCCTCAGGGCCCCGAAGAAGTCGATGGACTGGCCGGGGAAGGTGTCGACGAGCTTGATGATGGACTCGCGAGAGACGTTGTCGGCCTTGAAGATACCAGTGCAGACGCCGACGCGGTCGTCGCGGGTGGGCGCCCAGTAGAACTTCTCCATACGGCCGTCACGGATGAGCGGCGCGTAGAGGGTGGAGAAATCGTTGCCGGTGACGATGATGGGGACGCGGGCGTTCTCCTGCTTGTTGTACATGCCGGGGAGCTGCACGTTGGTGGGGTTGTCGGCGATGTTCATGAGCGTGGCGTTCACCATCTGGTTGTTGACGGTGTACTGCGTGGTGCCGCCCATCCGGCCGGCGCCGGCGTCGAGGTCGTTGATGAACAGCGCGCACATCTTCCCCTTTGCGATGATGTCGGCCGCCTCCCTGTACCTCTGCCGGATCAGCTTCGCCGGCTCTCCC
>NZ_QFYP01000006.1 GCF_003254505.1 Phenylobacterium hankyongense
GACAAGGGTCTGGTCCCTCTTACCGGCTCCAACGATGAGTCCTGGTGCCAAGGCCTTGACGGGCTCGCCTCCCGCTCCGCCGCCTACTACCAGCAAGGCGCTCGCTTCGCCAAATGGCGCACGGTGGTGAGCATTCCGAACGGGCCGTCGGCGCTGGCAGTGAAGGAAGCGGCGTGGGGGCTGGCCCGCTACGCCTCCATCTCGCAGGACAACGGACTGGTGCCGATCGTGGAGCCGGAGATCCTTCTCGACGGCGAGCACGGCATCGACCGCACCTTCGAGGTCGCGCAGCAGGTCTGGGCGGAGGTCTTCTTCTACCTCGCCCAGAACAACGTTCTCTTCGAGGGCATCCTTCTCAAGCCCAGCATGGTCACCCCCGGCGCCGAATGCAAGGACCGCGCAACCCCCGAGCAGGTCGCCGCCTACACCATCCGCCTCCTCCGCTCCCGCGTTCCCCCCGCCGTCCCCGGCATCATGTTCTTATCCGGAGGGCAATCGGAGGTGGAGGCGACGCTGAACCTGAACGCGATGAAC
>NZ_QFYP01000007.1 GCF_003254505.1 Phenylobacterium hankyongense
CGGAGCTCGACCCGGAGAAGAGGCTTTACCCCGGGGGCCAGTTCTTCGATCCCCTCGGCCTCGCCTCCGACCCGGAGAAGAAGGCGACCCTGCAGCTGGCCGAGATCAAGCACGCCCGCCTCGCCATGGTGGGCTTCCTCGGCTTCGCCGTGCAGGCGGCGGCCACCGGCAAGGGGCCACTCAACAACTGGGCCACCCACCTGAGCGACCCTCTGCACACCACCATCATCGATACCTTCTCGTCCTCGTAATGAGCGGAGGGAGAGCGAGAAGCAGAGAGAAGCTAGAGAACGACGACTGATAGGCATCACATCGGTCGGAGACGACGGAAGACGCCGGCCAAGTTCGAATTCCCCGCCCGCCCCTCACTTTTTTCGTTTCTTCCTCTTTCTTGTTGGCATGTACCACTCCACAGAATGCGCCGTCAATGCTCTTATGTTTCTTTCTGTAAAGGAATCGAATCCCCGTGTAAAAAAAA
>NZ_QFYP01000008.1 GCF_003254505.1 Phenylobacterium hankyongense
TGCGGGGTGATCGAGCCCGGCTTGCACAGCACCTGGCCGCGCTCGACGTCCTCACGCTTGGTGCCGCGCAGCAGCACCCCGACGTTGTCGCCGGCCTGGCCCTGGTCGAGCAGCTTGCGGAACATCTCCACGCCCGTGCACACCGTCTTCTGGACCGGACGGATGCCGACGATCTCGACTTCCTCGCCGACCTTGACGATCCCCTTCTCGATCCGCCCGGTCACCACCGTGCCGCGGCCCGAGATCGAGAACACGTCTTCCACCGGCATCAGGAACGGCAGGTCGATCGGACGCTCCGGCTGCGGGATGTAGGTGTCCACCGCCGTCATCAGCGCCATGATCGCGTCCTCGCCGATCGGCGCGTCGCGGTTCTCCACCGCCGCCAGCGCCGAGCCCTTGACGATCGGGATGTCGTCGCCCGGGAACTGGTAGGACGACAAGAGCTCGCGCACTTCCATCTCGACGAGGTCCAGCAG
>NZ_QFYP01000009.1 GCF_003254505.1 Phenylobacterium hankyongense
CTTGAGGTCGTCATCACCTTCGGCCTGGTTTACACCGTCTACGCCACCGCTGTTGACCCGAAGAAAGGTTCAGTAGGCACAGTCGCCCCCATCGCCATCGGTTTCATCGTCGGAGCCAACATCCTCGCAGCCGGCCCCTTCTCCGGGGGATCCATGAACCCTGCTCGCTCCTTCGGACCCGCCATCGTTAGCGGCGACTTAACAGGCATCTGGATCTACTGGGTTGGACCGCTTATCGGCGGAGGACTCGCCGGCCTCGTCTACACCTATACCTTCCTGGTCTCAGACCATGCACCACTCCCCAGCTAATTCTATATTCAAGACTTAGATGGAGGAATCATTGGGATTTGGGAGGGCTCAGGATTGAAACTTTTCCAAGGTCTTGCCTCTTGTTTTTGGAATAATCTGCTCCGAACCTGTGTTTCGTTTGTAAAGGTCTCTCTTTTGCTTTCCC
>NZ_QFYP01000010.1 GCF_003254505.1 Phenylobacterium hankyongense
TAACATTAGCATAGAGAGAGAGCAGCTGCACGAGGGAAGTCGCTAGACCTCCCCAGAAGCTGCACCGCACACATAAGAACGACGCAGATTACGGCATCGCGAGACTATTATTGCACTGGTAGGCAACACCCTCCTTAGCTTCCCCGACGATCATACGTCGCCGCCATGGGCGGCGGTGGCACGGCGGCGCCACCGATCAGTGGCCACAGGTGCAGGTGGTGCAGCTGCAGTTGGGTCCGCAGTTGCACTTCGGATCGTTCTCCACACCGGCCCCGGCGAACCAGGCGTCCCCGCCATTGCTGTTTCCGGCCTCCACTATATCCATGCCGTAGCTGTTGCCCTTCTTCACGCACTGGGTCTTGTCGGCGCAGTCGCAGTTGCCGCAGCTCGACATGGCGACGAGAAGGGAGAGAAAGAGAGGGAGAGCGGAAGAGGGCAGACGAC
>NZ_QFYP01000011.1 GCF_003254505.1 Phenylobacterium hankyongense
CAGCGTCTCCTCGAAGAGGATGGCGCCGGAGATGTAGTTGCCGAGCCCCGGCGCGGAGACCAGCAGCGTGCGGTAGGCCTGGCGGTTCGCCTCCGTGTTCTCCAGCCCGATCGACGCCAGCCTCTTCCCGCACGTCGCGTTCGACTCGTCCATGGCTAAGATCCCCCTCCCCGGCGACGCCACAGTTTTAGCGGTCTTGACGAGCTCATCGGCGTAGGAGGAGGCGCGGACGGAGAAGCCGGCGGCCGGGTGGTGGCGGACGGCGACGGAGGCGGAGAGAGGGTGGCGGAGCGACTGGCCCTTCACCCAGTCGGACTTGTCGAGGACGGGGGAGGACTTGAGGAAGGAAGCCGACGCCATAGCCGGGGAGCTCGCTAGAGATGTGGCACTAGACGAGAAGAACCAGAGGCTGT
>NZ_QFYP01000012.1 GCF_003254505.1 Phenylobacterium hankyongense
GTGAAATCGGAGCGGAGCGCAGGAGCAGGAGGTAGCGGCGAGTGAGATGGCGGCCTCTGTGATGTCCTCCTTGTCCTTGAAGCCTTCCCCTATGGTGGCGAGGTCCCCCGCGAAGGGCCTCCCCGCGTTGGCGAGGTCTTCCTCCGTCCTCAGGGTTCAGGCCAGCGGCGGGAAGAAGATCAAGACCAACACGCCTTACGGTATCGGAGGAGGACTGGAATACAAGGAGGGCGTCGACGCGTCGGGGAGGAAGGCCAAGGGAAAGGGCGTCTACCAGTTCGTCGACAAGTACGGCGCCAACGTCGATGGATACAGCCCGATCTACTCGCCGGAGGAGTGGTCTCCGTCAGGCGATGTCTACGTTGGAGGGACGACGGGGCTTCTCATCTGGGCGGTGACGCTCGCCGGG
>NZ_QFYP01000013.1 GCF_003254505.1 Phenylobacterium hankyongense
CTAGCTTTCTCTCTCTTGGCCCCCCCCTTCTGACGCCGCAGTCGGAGGAGGAAGCGGTACCCGCATTTCTCTTCTTCGCCGCTCGGAGTTTCTCGGGCGGAGAGGGAAGGCGATAAGAGAGAGGAGGAACCATGGCGACGCAGATTCCGGCGCCTTCGGTGCGGTGCGAGAGGAGCATCGCAATCAGGCGTGCCGTGGCGCGGAATCCTCTGTTGCTGAGCCAGAGAGGCTTACCGGTTTCCAGGAGAGCAGGATCCGTCAGGTACAGGAGTTTCTCCGTGCGCGCTGTCGCCGGCAACGAGACCAACGCCGTCTCCAGGTTGGAGCATCTGCTCAACCTCGATGTCTCCCCCTACACAGACAAGATCATCGCAGAGTACATCTGGATTGGCGGATCAGGG
>NZ_QFYP01000014.1 GCF_003254505.1 Phenylobacterium hankyongense
CGACGTTCCACTGCTCGCTCTTCTTCAACTGCCTCTTGTACTCGACCCAGTCAATGCCATCCCTCGCAGCCAAGGAGACCATGATATCGTCGATCCCCTTCTCCATCCCCTTGAGCCCGCACATGTAGATGTAGGTGTTGTCCTTCTTCAGCAATTGCCACAACTCCTCGGCGTACTGGGCCATTCTCGTCTGGATGTACATCTTCTCCCCCTTCTCGTTCGTCTGCTCTCTGCTGACCGCGAAGTCGAGCCTGAAGTTGTCTGGATACTTCTCCTTCATCTTTTCAAATTCCTCCTTGTACAGAAGAGAGCTGCTTGTGGGAACTCCAAGGAAGAGCCATGCCAGGCCGTTGAACTTGTAGTCCTCATGTTTCTCGAAGAATGTCTTCCACAG
>NZ_QFYP01000015.1 GCF_003254505.1 Phenylobacterium hankyongense
TCCTCGACCCGGTGACTGTAGATCTCTTTGGTCCCCGTGCCACTACAAAAGCGAGCGGTGGCCATTTGGGCGTCGATGTTTCTCTGATTTCTGGCCTCTCCGGCGGCCGCTGCAACGGGTCGATCGCGGAGTGCCTTGGCGAAGACGAGTTCGAGATGGGCTCGGAGGCGACCAGAAGAATCCTCCAGTCCAACAGGTACATAAGCAACCGGGCCGTGAAGAACGGCGGCCAGCCAGCGGCTTCTCCGGCTAGATCGGGCCAACGCTACACCCCCGGCTGCAGCAACTACAACAGATGCAAGAGATAAAAAGGACATGTTTCGGGGAGGCGCTTTACTTCGATGTGTGTGTTAATAAGGCCCTATATCACAAGGGAAGAAGA
>NZ_QFYP01000016.1 GCF_003254505.1 Phenylobacterium hankyongense
CCAAGGTGTTCCACCCCAACATCAACAGCAACGGGAGCATCTGCCTGGACATCCTGAAAGAGCAATGGAGCCCGGCGTTGACCATCTCTAAGGTTCTTCTCTCCATTTGCTCCTTGCTGACGGATCCGAACCCGGACGACCCGTTGGTTCCCGAGATCGCCCACATATATAAGACGGACCGGACCAAGTACGAGGCCACCGCCAGGAGCTGGACCCAGAAGTACGCCATGGGCTGAACCCCTTGGAAAACGGCGGTCGGTCCGTGGGCTTACTCCGTGAGTTCTCCGTCAAAATTGTGCGTCTTTATCTTTGTCTGGTGTTTCTCTCTCCGTGACGGAACCTTCCCTATGTTGTTGATGGAACGTATT
>NZ_QFYP01000017.1 GCF_003254505.1 Phenylobacterium hankyongense
GGCGATCGCCAAGGAGTTCGACGACTGCTACAACCGGATCACCGGAACGGAGGTCGCGCTGGTGACATCCGTGGTGCCGCTGGAATCGCAGCATCTCGCTCAGATCGCAAAATCAGTTCAGCGGCTGACCAAGGCGAAGAACGTGAGGATCAAAACCACTCTGGATTCATCTCTGGTGGCCGGATTCACCATCCGCTACGGCGCCTCGGGGTCCAAGTTCATCGACATGAGCGTGAAGAAGCAGCTCGCAGAGATCGCCAAGCAGCTCGACTTCTCGGACATCGTCCTGGCCTCCTAGAAGAGATCCATATCCGCCTGGAATATCAAATCTATGTGAGCAATACCTCCCTCCTTTGATTGTTC
>NZ_QFYP01000018.1 GCF_003254505.1 Phenylobacterium hankyongense
GGGTCACCTTCAGTACGTTGAACCTGACCGTCTTGGAGAGCGGCCTGCACTGGCCAATGGTAACATGGTCGCCTTCCTTGACGCGGAAGCAGGGGGAAACATGAGCCGGGATATTGGAGTGCCTCTTCTCGTACCTCTGGTACTTCCTGACGTAGTGAAGATAGTCTTTCCGGACGATAATGGTCCGGTTCATCTTCGCGCTATGGCAGACACCACTCAAGATGCGGCCCCTGATGGAGACATTGCCAGTAAATGGGCATTTCTTGTCGATATATGTGCCTTCGATGGCTTCCTTCGGAACCTTGAAGCCGAGACCAATGCTCTTCCAGAAACGGTTGCCGCCTTTTCCGGGTCTCTTCCCC
>NZ_QFYP01000019.1 GCF_003254505.1 Phenylobacterium hankyongense
GCGCGCTTCCAGGTAGGCCTTCACCGCCGCACGGGCGGTGTCGTTCAGCGGCGCCAGGCGTTCCTTTCCGCCCTTGCCCTTGACGATCAGATAGGCGGGGTCACGCGCCAGAGCCGCCAGCGTAAGACTCGTGAGCTCAGAGATCCGCAGGCCCGAGGCGTAGGCAAGCTCCACCATGCAGGCCAGCCGCAGGCCCTGCGCCCCGTCGCGGGCCGCAGCCGCTGCGATGAGGCGGTCCATCTCCTCGCGACTGAGCACCTTGGGCAGCGAACGGCCCTGTTTCGGAGCCTCGACCCGGCGGGAGGGGTCGTCCTGGCGCCAGCCTTCGCCCAGCATGAAACGGGAGAACT
>NZ_QFYP01000020.1 GCF_003254505.1 Phenylobacterium hankyongense
CGGTGAGGGGGCCGGAGATGGTCTCGAAGTGCTGGCGGGCCAGGATCTCGGTGGTCGCCGTATCATTAAAAAAGCCGCCGGCCGCGGCGACGTCGGCCATGGCGCACATCGCCACCACCGTCTTGCCGGATCCGACATCGCCCTGGATCAGCCGGCTCATCCGCTCGCCGAGCGCGAAGTCGTGGCGGATCTCGCCCAGCGCCCGGGTCTGGGCGCCGGTGAAGGCGAACGGCAGGTCGGCGCGGATGGCTTCGGCGACCGTGCTGGCGGGAATCTTCGCGGCGGCCTCGCGCCTGCGCTCGGCCTTGCGCTGCGCCATCGCCAGTTGCTGGGC
>NZ_QFYP01000021.1 GCF_003254505.1 Phenylobacterium hankyongense
GCGCGATCTAGGACGATTAACTTCATAGAGATAAACACCAGGCAGCTTCAATCCTGGCCTCAGTTCCTCCAGTACCCATCCGAGCCGCCGTCTCCGCCTCTGGACGGGCGATCGGATCCGCCGCCGTAACCACGGTCGCGACCGCCGCCACGGCTGTAGCCACCTCCCTCGCGGCTGTAGCCACCTCCCTCGCGGGAGTAGCCACCGCCTTCGCGGTTGTAGCCACCACCGTCACGGCGTGGTCCGCCGTAGCCACCGCCGCCGCCTCCGCTGCGGAACCCGCCACTGCCCCGGGACTGGGCCTGGTTTACGGTGATACTCCTGCCGTCCAG
>NZ_QFYP01000022.1 GCF_003254505.1 Phenylobacterium hankyongense
CTGCTGCGTCTGAGAGGAAGGAGAGCTCGCAGTTGCAGCAGCCATGGCTTCGCTCGCCACCGCCGCCACGGTTGTCCGTCCCGTGAATGTGAAAGGCCTCAGCGGGAGCTCCCTCAGCGGCACCAAGCTTGCCGTCAAGCCTGCTCGCCGAAGTCTCCCCCGCCCTAATCTCAGGTCCGGCGCCGGCGCCGTGGTGGCCAAGTACGGCGACAAGAGCGTCTACTTCGATCTGGATGACATCCCTAACACCACCGGCCAGTGGGATCTGTACGGATCCGACGGTCCCTCTCCCTACAATTCTCTCCAGAGCAAGTTCTTCGAGACATTCG
>NZ_QFYP01000023.1 GCF_003254505.1 Phenylobacterium hankyongense
GGGGTCGCCGGTGCTGCCGGTCCGGCGCAGGCGCCGGACCTCGACTCCCCCGTCGCACCGCAGTTGCAGTTCGCTCAGTTCGGCGCCGGCTGCTTCTGGGGCGTGGAGCTCGCCTTCCAGCGCGTGGAGGGCGTCGTCAGGACGGAGGTCGGCTACTCGCAGGGCCACCTCCACAATCCCACCTACGAAGACGTGTGCTCCGGCAAGACCGGCCACGCAGAAGTCGTCCGCCTCCAGTTCGATCCCGCCGTCTGCCCCTACGAGTCCCTGCTCGCCGTCTTCTGGTCGCGCCACAATCCCACCACGCTCAATCGCCAGGGGAACGACG
>NZ_QFYP01000024.1 GCF_003254505.1 Phenylobacterium hankyongense
CGCCGATCGGCGCGTCGCGGTTCTCCACCGCCGCCAGCGCCGAGCCCTTGACGATCGGGATGTCGTCGCCCGGGAACTGGTAGGACGACAAGAGCTCGCGCACTTCCATCTCGACGAGGTCCAGCAGTTCCTCGTCGTCGACCATGTCGACCTTGTTCATGAACACCACCAGCGCCGGCACCCCGACCTGGCGGGCCAGGAGGATGTGCTCGCGGGTCTGCGGCATCGGGCCGTCGGCCGCCGACACCACCAGGATCGCGCCGTCCATCTGCGCCGCGCCGGTGATCATGTTCTTCACGTAGTCGGCGTGCCCCGGGCAGTCGACGT
>NZ_QFYP01000025.1 GCF_003254505.1 Phenylobacterium hankyongense
TCTGTCCTCCCCCTTCCCCACCTCCTTCTCACTCTTCCTCTGCCATGGCGCTGTGCACGGTGCCGAGCGCACACTCGCTGGCCGCGCCGCCGCGAGAGTTCATCGTCTTCGGCGTGGGCCGGCGGGCGCGGCGGGCGACGGTGGTGACATGCTCAGCGGCAGGGGAAGCTAAGACGGTGGTGATCGGGCTGGCGGCGGACTCCGGCTGCGGGAAGAGCACCTTCATGCGGCGGCTGACGAGTGTCTTTGGCGGCGCGGCGGAGCCGCCGAGAGGAGGAAACCCGGAGTCGAACACGCTGATAAGCGACACGACGACGGTTCTCTGTT
>NZ_QFYP01000026.1 GCF_003254505.1 Phenylobacterium hankyongense
CTCTCTCACCGCTCCTGCTGCGCTCTTCTCCCTGCGCTTCCTCCTTCTCTGGAGCATCTCGGCGAAAAGGAGAGATCTTTCGGCTCTGATCGCCATGGCCGTGGCGCTGCCTGCGGTGGGGGTTAGAAGCGAGATCCGCTCGAGTTTCCACGGCGACTGGGCGGCAACGTTCCCCGGCGGCGAGGACCGGGCGGCGCTGGCGCGGAAGGCCTCGGCGGTGCGGATGCGGACGGCGAACCCGCCGCGGGCCGTGCCGATGATGAAGAACGTTAACGAGGGGAAGGGTGTCTTCGCGCCTCTCGTGGTCATCACCCGCAACATCATCGG
>NZ_QFYP01000027.1 GCF_003254505.1 Phenylobacterium hankyongense
GCCGTAGCCACCGCCGCCGCCTCCGCTGCGGAACCCGCCACTGCCCCGGGACTGGGCCTGGTTTACGGTGATACTCCTGCCGTCCAGATCCTGACCATTCATCCCCTTGATGGCCTCGTTCATCGCCTGCTCGGAGTTGAAGGTCACGAAGCCGAAGCCCCTCGACCTTCCGGTCTCTCGGTCATTGATAACCTTCGACTCGATGACCTCGCCGAACTCGCTGAAGGCCCTCTCGAGAGACCGATCGTCGGTGGCCCAGGCAAGGCCGCCGACGAAGCACCGGTACTCGAAATCGGGAGAGGCCATTAGAAGGTGGAGAAGAG
>NZ_QFYP01000028.1 GCF_003254505.1 Phenylobacterium hankyongense
GCATGCCGTCCGCCAGCACGAAGCTGCGCACGAAGCCTCGGGCCGCGATTCCGCGATGCAGGAAAGTCTCCTCGGGCTTGGGGGTCTCGCCTTCGCGGCGGCCCTGCACCGTGAGCTGCCGACCCTCGACGGTCACCGCGAGCTGATCGGGCGTGAAGCCGGCCACGGCCAGGGTGATGCGAAGACGGCCTTCCCCGAGGTCTTCCACGTTGTAGGGCGGATAGCTCTCGGCGGCGGCCTTTGCGGCGCGCTCGATGAGGCTGCGGGTATGATCGAAGCCCAGCAGGAACGGGCTGTCGAAAAGGATCGACCTGTTCATT
>NZ_QFYP01000029.1 GCF_003254505.1 Phenylobacterium hankyongense
CTGGGCGCACGGCGTGGCGGGCTGCTCACCGCCGTGATCGTCCTGCCGCTGTTCGTGCCGCCCGTGATCTTCGGCGGCGGAGCCCTCGACGCCTTCGCCAGCGGCCTCACGTGGACCAGCGGCTTCGCCCTGCTGGGCGCCTATGCCGCCGCGGCGGTCGCCTTCGGGCCGATCGCGATGGCGGCGGCGTGCCGGAACGCGCTGAGCTAGCGCTCCCGGGGTTTCGGGTACCAGAGCGCGTTGACGATCACCCAGCGCTCGCCGAAGCGGCCGAGGTGGAAGTAGTCGACGAACCAGGGCGTCTCGACCCGGGCGACG
>NZ_QFYP01000030.1 GCF_003254505.1 Phenylobacterium hankyongense
GGTCGTCGCCGACGCCGACGAGGCCCACGCCGACCTCTCCGGCCGCGGCATCGACGTCAGCCCCGTCGACGACCAGCCCTGGGGCCGGTTCGTCTACTTCGCCGACCCCGACGGCAACCGCTGGGCCCTCCAGCAGATCACCACCCGCTGACCCTCCGGTCACGGTCGAGCAGCCCGTTTAGGTCGTCAAGTAGCCCGCTTTGGTCGTCGAGTAGCCCGAGCCGCTAGGCGAGGGCGTATCGAGACGCCCTTCGATACCCGCGGCCGTCGGACCGTGGGTAGTAGCCGCTACAGTCGAATTGCCTGGCTGGGCGCCGT
>NZ_QFYP01000031.1 GCF_003254505.1 Phenylobacterium hankyongense
GATCCCAAGCGCAATGCCCGCGACTCCCACGTCCCGGTGCTGGCTCCTCTGCCCATCGGCTTCGCGGTGTTCATGGTCCATCTGGCCACCATCCCCATCACCGGCACCGGCATCAACCCCGCCCGGAGCTTCGGTGCCGCCGTCATCTACAACAAGGAGAAGGCGTGGGATGACCAGTGGATCTTCTGGGTAGGGCCATTCATCGGAGCAGCGGCGGCCGCCATCTACCACCAGTACCTGCTGCGTGCGGGCGCTATCAAGGCCCTCGGTTCCTTCCGCAGCAACACCAACGTCTGAGACCGCCGAAGAAGGCGG
>NZ_QFYP01000032.1 GCF_003254505.1 Phenylobacterium hankyongense
AGAGAGAGTCCACGAGCCCCTTCCCCCTCGTGATGTCCTGCTGGTCGTCGGAGGTATCGTAGTACAGCCCGAGCCATCGGTCCTTCTCCGTTTGCTTGTCCTCGTTGAGCTCGTCCGCCATAGCCCGGACCACCCCCGTCGAGATCCGCCCCTGGGCGGAGCTCACCGGGGTCGCCTTCCTCAA
Source organism: Phenylobacterium hankyongense (assembly GCF_003254505.1). NCBI lineage: Bacteria > Pseudomonadati > Pseudomonadota > Alphaproteobacteria > Caulobacterales > Caulobacteraceae > Phenylobacterium > Phenylobacterium hankyongense. Next base: position 185 of record NZ_QFYP01000032.1, read on the forward strand.
TCCCGCTCCCAGAAAGCTGGATCTCGCCGATCCCGGCCGGGGCACGGCCAGCGGAACGCGGTTGACGGCTCCCACGGTGGACATGGCAGCGGCCATTGCCGGAGAAGCGCGAGGAGCTGCGATCGCCG
>NZ_QFYP01000033.1 GCF_003254505.1 Phenylobacterium hankyongense
GGCGATCGTCGGGTGGTCGGCGTACACGAAGGTTAAGACCGGTTCGGGCCTGCCCAACGGACCTCTGGGCTTGCTGGGCGCCGTGGAGGGCGTCTCCTACCTCACCGTGCTCGCCATCGCCGTCGTCTTCGGCCTTCAATTCCTCGACCGCGGCTACCTGCCGGGGCCCCTCCCCGGTGACCAGTGCTTCGGCTGAAGACCAGCCTTTCCTCTTTTCCGCCGCTTTGTCCATTTCCTTGACGAAGTGCGCCTTGACTCTGCTCGCGCGGTCTTCTCAAACTTGTCGAGCAAGTTATTGCGTGGACTCCCG
>NZ_QFYP01000034.1 GCF_003254505.1 Phenylobacterium hankyongense
GTCGACTGGTTCGACATCAAGCTCGACGGCGCCATCGCCCAGCTGGGCGGCGGCCTGCAGAACACGCTGAACCTCTGCTACAACGTGATCCAGGATCCGAACTCGGAGTTCTGCCAGGCGATCGCCCGCAACCCGGTGACCGGCGAAATCGCCCCGCCGTACTATGCGACGATCACCAACGCGAACACCGGCGGGCTGAAGACCTCCGGCGTCGATTTCGAAGCGCGCTACAGCCGCGACCTGGCCTGGGCCGTGCCGTACCTGGGCGGCGAGGACAGCACCATCGGCGTGTCCACCTACTGGACGTGG
>NZ_QFYP01000035.1 GCF_003254505.1 Phenylobacterium hankyongense
CGCAGCTTGTCGCCGTTCGCTTGTGGTTGTTCATGTGCGTTCCCCCGAAATTTCGTTGGCTATTCGCGTGCGACGGCGACGCTGGACGCTTCGGCTCCGCGCCAGACCTGGACGCTCGGGCCTTGCGGGCTGGCGCGCCGGACGATGCGGGCAGGCCGGGTGCGCGGCGCGGGCGCGGCGGCGGCGGCCAGGGTGAGGTCGCCGGTGCGGACCGTGCGCACCGCATTGTCGCCGCGCGCCAGCGGCTCCTCGGCGCTGCGCAGGGCAAGCGAAAGGGTGCCGACCTGACCGGCGAGGGCCAGTTTCTG
>NZ_QFYP01000036.1 GCF_003254505.1 Phenylobacterium hankyongense
TTTCGGGAAGCTCAAGGCATTCCCCTTCCGCGACCAGCATTTCTTCGCGTCGGTGGAGAAGGCAAAGAGGGAGCTGGGTTTGACCCCAGAGTTTGACTTGGTGGAGGGGCTGAGGGACTCATACGAGCTTGACTTTGGGAGGGGAACCTACCGAAAGGCCGCTGACTTTACCACCGACGACATGATCCTCAGCAAGACCTTTGCTCTTCAGCAGTAATCCAACCTTGTCACCTTCTCCACCCATGGAGATGCTCTTTCTCTCTTTGTCTCTTTCTCTTCTCTTTCTCTGTCGCTGTCTCTGTCTCTTC
>NZ_QFYP01000037.1 GCF_003254505.1 Phenylobacterium hankyongense
TGCGGTCACCGTAGACGTTGTCCACGCGGCCGGTGGTGGGCCAGAACTTGGCGTTTCTGAGCCATGGAGCCGGGTAGGCTGCGTATTCCCTGGTGTACGGCTTCGTCCATGTGTCTCCCATGAGCATGGACGGGGGATGAGGAGCTCCCTTGAGGACGTTGTTATGGACGTCTGCTTTTCCACTCTCAATCTGGGCAATTTCTTCTCTGATGGAAATAAGAGCATCGCAGAACCTGTCCAGTTCAGCCTTGCTTTCACTTTCGGTAGGCTCAATCATGAGGGTCCCAGGAACAGGCCAAGACATG
>NZ_QFYP01000038.1 GCF_003254505.1 Phenylobacterium hankyongense
GGTCAGGTGGACCGGCGCTTCCGGACCAGCAACACGGCCAACAGCTTCGCCGCCACCACCAACGACGACTGGGTCGACGGCTGGCAGCTGGGCGCCGGCCTTGAGCATAAGATCACCAACGATGTGAGCCTGGGGCTGGAGTACCTGCTCACCGAACTCGAGGACGACGGCTACACCGTGCGGGCCGGCGGGCCGGTTCCGGCGACCAATCCGTTCGTCCTGACCAATCCGGCGGGGACCAACTTCCAGCGGACCGAGGACGATCTGAAGATCCACGCCGTTCGCGTCACGGCGGCGTACCGCT
>NZ_QFYP01000039.1 GCF_003254505.1 Phenylobacterium hankyongense
GTGACGGAGGGGCACACGCGGGAGTCGGCGCAGGCGAACACCATGAAGTCCGGCGACTGGCCCTCGGCGAGCTCGTTGAACAGCTCTGGCTTCTTTGTGTAGACTTCATCCTTGAACTTCTGGAAGCCGGACTGCAACCTCTGAACGGCGTCCATTTCAACCGCGGTGGTAGCGGCGGAGACGGAGAAACGGGCGCGTCCTCCCAAGGCGAGGGCGGTTGAAATGGGGGCGGGAACCTGGTTGAAGTTGCAGACGACGACGGGTCTCTTGACGGAGGTCAAGGAGAGTGAAGTGAGAGCGGCG
>NZ_QFYP01000040.1 GCF_003254505.1 Phenylobacterium hankyongense
GGCGACGAGGGCGGCTTCGCCCCGAACCTGTCCAGCGCCGAAGACGCCCTGGCCTTCATCGTGAAGGCCGGTGAAGCGGTCGGCTACAAGGTAGGCGACGACTTCGTCCTGGGCATCGACGTGGCCTCCACCGAGTTCTTCAAGGGCGGCAAGTACGTCATGGAAGGCGAGGGCAAGACGGTCGACGCCGGCGGCATGGTCGACTACCTGGCCGGCCTGGTCTCCAAGTTCCCGATCGTCACCATCGAGGACGGCTGCGCCGAGGACGACGTCGAAGGCTGGAAGCTGCTGACCGATCGCCTG
>NZ_QFYP01000041.1 GCF_003254505.1 Phenylobacterium hankyongense
GTGGCGCCCGCCTCCTGCATGGCGGTGACCGGCTCCGCCAGTTCGCCGGCCGCGATCCAGCCGGGCCGGCCCAAACGAGCCGGCCGGCCGTCGACGGTTCCGGTGAGGCCGGCGCCGGTGACCGCCTCGACGCCGTCGGCGTCCTGGTGCTCAGGGAAGGCGACGAGGATGGCGCGCGCCAGGGGGTGCTCGCTGCGGGACTCCAGGGCGGCCGCGATGTCGAGGACCTGCTCCCGGCTCTGGCCGGGAATGGTGGCGACTTCGACGACGGCGGGTTGGTTGCGGGTCAGGGTGCCGGTCTT